>NZ_JBHWBS010000016.1:54007-86895 GCF_042735655.1 Streptomyces sp. NPDC059567
CGCGCCCGGCTGTATCCAACGCCGCGGCCGTGGCCAACGCGGGACAGCCGTAAGGGCCCCCGGCCGGTAACTCACGGGCGGGCGCCCTTTCGTCGGGGCGTGCGCGTCAGGACGCGGACGCGCTGTGCGCCGCGGGTGTGCCGGCCAGGATCGTCTCCTCCACCGCTTCGTACCGCATGCGCTGGTCGGCCGGGTCACGTTCGTGGAGCACCGTGCCGAGCCAGCCCGCGAGGAAGCCCAGCGGGGCCGAGAGGATGCCCGACGTGGTGAACGGGAACCAGTTGAAGTCCTGGTCCGGGAAGATCGCCTGGGGCGATCCGGACACCAGGTTGCTGCCGGTCATGAGGACGAACGCGGAGGCGCTGCCCACGATGAGGGTGCAGAGCAGTCCCGTACGGGAGTAGCGGCGCCAGAAGAGGCTGTAGATGAGGGCCGGTGCGACCGCGGACGCGCCGATGCAGAACGACAGGGTGAGCAGTGCCTGAAGGTTCAGATGCCGTGCACCGGCGGCGATCGCGATCGCCACGAGCCCGACGCCCGCCGCGGCGGTCCGGGCGATGGCCATCTCTGTGGAACCCTTCAGATGCGCCTTGCGGCGCAGCCCGTGCGTGATGAGGTCGTGCGCCAGGGTGTTGGCGCAGGCGAGGGTGATCCCGGCGACCGAGGCCAGCAGGGTGAGGAAGATGGCTGTCGCCACGGCGGTGAACAGCAGTGTCTCGACGGTCGTCTGGTCCGTGCCCATGACGGCCTGGCTGACCATGAGGAACGCTGTCTTGCCCTGCGGGTCGCCGGCGACGATCCCCTGGTGGCCGACGATCGCCGCCGCGCCGAAGCCGATGACGGCGATCAGCAGACAGGTCACGACGACGGTCGACACGGCCCAGGACATCGAGCGCCGCACGGCTGCCGCGCTGCGCGCGGTGAACATGCGCATGGTGATCTGCGGCAGCACCGCGGCGCCGAGCACGACCGTCAACTGAGTGCTGATCATGTCGAGTTCGTTGCCGCCGAACTGCAGACCGGAGGCGAGATAGGCGTCTCCCGCCCCGCTGCCGCGCTTGGCGGCGTCCAGCAGGGAGGGCAGGCTGAAGTCGAAGCGGTTGAGGATGAGCGCGGCGATCGCGAGGGACGCGCCGAGCAGGACGACCGTCTTGACGATCTGGATGAAGGCGGTGCCCTTCATGCCGCCGATCGCCGCGTACGCGATCATCAGCAGGCCCAGGAACACGATCGCGCCGGTCTTGAAGCCGTCGGCGTCGAAGCCGAGGACGACGGAGAGGAGATCGCCGGCGCCCGCGAGCTGGAAGATCACCAGCGGCAGCAGTGCGGTCAGGGTGACCGCGGCCGTGGCGATCCGCACGGCGGGGCCGGGGAGACGCCGGGTGAAGACGTCGCCGATCGTGAACCGGCCGGCGTTGCGCAGCGGTTCGGCGAGCAGGAACATCATCAGGACCAGCGAGAGCACGGTGCTCAGGGCGAGCGTGACGCCGTCGTAGCCGACGAGCGCGATGATGCCGATGGTGCCGAGCACGGTGCCGGCGGAGATGTAGTCGCCGGCGATCGCGAGGCCGCTCTGCACGGGGGAGAGCGAGCGGTAGCCGGTGTAGAAATCGCCCAGGTCGTCACGGTCGGGGCCGGTCATCACGCACAGCAGCAGCGTGACGGTGATGACCGCGATGAACGCCATCAGCGACATGGTCTGGGCCTCGGAGCTGAAGCTGGTCATGCGCGCGCACCTCCCGTGGGCTGCTGCCACGCGGGACGTCCGGAGCGGCTCTGGCGTTCCGGCCGGGGCGCGGCTGCCGCGGCCGCCTGCTCGGCGCGTTCGCGGATCGCCGCGGCGAGCGGGTCGACGCGGTTGCGCGCGATCCGCTCGTACAGCGCGATCGCGGCCAGCGCCACGGGCAGCTGCAGGAGCCCCAGGACCAGACCGGTGGTGAGACCACCGGTGATGCTGCTGGTCATCATCGAGGGGGCGTAGCCGGACAGGAAAAGGAAGATGACGAAGTAGCCGAGCGCGGTGAAGGTGGCGACGCGACGGAGCCTGCGGTAGGCCGATCCGAGCCGGTGCAGATCATCGCGATCGTCGGTGGCGGCGGGCGGTTGCGGCTGCGGGGACGCGTCCCAGGGCTGCTGCGCGGAGTCCCAGCCCTGCGGCGAGGAGTCCCACGCTCGCGGGGACGAGTCCCAGGCTGCCTGTGGATCGGTGTCCCAGGACGGCGATCCACCCTCCCAGGACTGCGACGCCGCCTCTTGGCGGTGCCGCCCGGCATTCCGGTGCTGGGGTACGGACGGTGGGCCGGGGAAAGGCTGGTGGTACGACATGGATCTCGCTCCTTGCCGCCCCGGGGAACGGGCGGGTGGCGCTGGTGGTCCGCGTACGTTACTCATGGGTATAGCCTCTGCGTAAGGGGGTTTCCGACCGCTCGGTATGTCGGTTCGGTGACGATCCTGTGCGCGTGGCGACGGAACCCGCGGTAACCCCCGTCGTGGATCTTTCCGCAGGTCACGGGTGAGTCTCGGGCCGCCCCTGACGCCGGGCAGGCCACTCGGCACGACCGCCACCCACCGGCTGCCCGGCATCCTCCGCGCGATCCGCGAGCACCTGCGCAAGCGCGGTATCCGGGCGGTCATCCCCGTTCCGGCCGATCAGCGCGGCCACCGGCTGCGGCGCGGCAGCCGGGGCGGCAGGCCACCCGCCTTCGACCGCGAGGCATACGAGCAGCGCAGCACCGTCGAACGCCGCATCAACCGCTTGAAACCGTGGCGAGGCATCGCCATCCGCCATGAGAGGACCGCGGCCATCTACCTGGCCGGACTCCACATCGCGGGCATCTTCCTCTGGTCTGCGCGGTGATCCGAACGAAACGGCCTACGCGGCGAAGCCGTCCAGCAGGAGGCCCAGTGCCTCGACCACCATCGCGTGGTCCTCGGCCTGGGGCAGCCCCGACACGGTGACCGAGCCGATCACGCCCGCGCCGTCGACCGCGATCGGGAACGAACCGCCGTGGGCGGCGTACCGGTCGGGGTCGAGGCGCGAGGACTGCTCGAACGTCGTTCCCTTGGCCCGGAAACGGGCGCCGACGAGGAACGAGCTCTCGCCGTACCGCTCGACGACCCGTCGCTTCCGGTCGATCCAGGCGTCGTTGTCCGCGCTCGACCCCGGCAGCGCGCAGTGGAAGAGCTGCTGCATGCCACGCCGGATGTCGATCGCGACGGGCGCCTCGCGCTCGCGCGCCAGACCGACGAGGAGCGAGCCGAGCGCCCAGGCGTCGTCGTACGTGAAGTGGGGGAGGGTCAGGTGGGCTTCCTGGGCCTCGATCGTGGCGACCTCGCTCACAGCGTCACCGCGATTCCCTCGCGGGCGGAGCGCTTCGCCGCCTCCAGGACGTCCAGGGTCGCCGCGGCTTCGAGGGCGGTGACCGGGTTCGCACCGGTTCCGCGGAGGGCGGCGGCGACGGCCGCGTAGTACGCCGGGTAGTCGCCCGGCAGTGTCTCGACCCGGGTGCCGCCGCCGGTCAGCGGGGACTCGCCGGCACCGAGGGCGCCCCACATCGACTCCGGCTCCACGCCCCACGGCGTGCCGGGCGTCGGCAGCAGGCCCTCGCGCAGGTCGGCCTCCTGGGGGTCGAGGCCGTACTTCACGAAACCGGCGCCGGACCCGAGGACGCGGAAGCGCGGGCCGAGCTGGGCGGTGGTGGCGCTGGCGTACAGGTGGGAGTGGACACCGTTCGCGTGCGTGATCGCGATGAAGGTGTCGTCGTCGGTCTCGGCGCCCGGACGCCGGACGTCCGCTTCCGCGTAGACGCGTACGGCCGGACCGAAGAGGACCAGGGCCTGGTCGACGACGTGGCTGCCGAGGTCGTACAGCAGCCCGCCGATCTCCTCCGGCGCGCCGGACTCGCGCCAGCCGCCCTTGAGCTGCGGGCGCCAGCGCTCGAAGCGCGACTCGAAGCGCTGCACGTCACCGAGCGAGCCGTCCGCGATGAGCGCCCGCAGGGTGAGGAAGTCGTTGTCCCAGCGGCGGTTCTGGAAGACGGAGAGTAGCAGGCCCCGCTCCTCGGCGAGCGCGGCGAGGCCTCGCGCCTCGGCGGCGGTGCCGGCGACCGGCTTGTCCACGACGACCGGCAGCCCCGCTTCGAGCGCGGCGGTGGCGAACGGGACGTGCGTCTTGTTGGGGGAGGCGACGACGATCAGATCGAGCTCGTCCGCCCGCGCCCACAGCTCTTCGGGGGAGTCCGCGACCCGTACGCCGGGGTGCGCCGCGCGCGCCTGAGCCTGGCGCTCCGGGTTGCCGGTCGTGACCGTGTCGAGGACGAGGCCCTCGGTGGCGGCGATCAGCGGGGCGTGGAAGACGGAGCCCGCGAGGCCGTAGCCGACGAGTCCGACGCGGAGGGGGGCGGTGTCGGTGCCAGTCATGGAGCCCACTTAAGCAACGCTGTTGCCAAAGTGCAAGCGAGGGGGAGAATGGGGTGGTGAACAGGAGTGTCAGGGGTGTCAGGGGCGGCGCGGTCGGTGGGGCGGGCGGGTTGGGTGCGGTGGGTGTGACGGGCACGGCGGGTGCGGCGAGCGTCGCCGGCGTCAATCTGCCGGCGCTGCGCAGCCACAACGCCGCGCTGGTGCTCGACCTGCTGCGTACGGCGGGGGAAGCCGGGATCAGCCGCCTGGAGCTGGCGGACCGGACCGGGCTCACCCCGCAGGCCGTCAGCAAGATCACGGCGCGACTGCGGGCGGAGGGCCTGGCGCGGGAGGCCGGCCACCGCGCCTCGACGGGCGGCAAGCCGCGTACCGTCCTGCGGCTGGTCCCCTCGGCGGCGTACGCGGTCGGGGTCCACCTGGACCGCGACGAGCTGACGGCCGTCCTGGTGGACCTCGCGGGCGTACGGGTGGCCGTGCGCCGGGCCCCGCTGGACCTGGGCGCGGGCGCGTCCGCGGTGTTCGAGGTGGTGGAGCGGGAGGTGGACGCGCTGAGGCGGGTCGGCGCCGCCGGTGTGGGTGTGGGTGGTGGGGGTATCGGGGCCGGTGGGTCCGTCGCCTCGGTTGGCTCCGGGGCCGGTGGTGGTATCGGGGGCGGGGCCTCCGGGGCCGGTGGGTCTGTTGGCTCGGTTGGCTCCGGGGCCGGTGGTGGTGTCGGCGGTGGGCTCTCGGGGGCTGGTGGGTCCGTCGCCTCGGTTGGCTCCGGGGCCCAGGGGCCTGGGACCTCGGGCGCCGGGATCGCTGCGACCCCGGAGCGCGAGGCCCTGGAGACCGCCGGTTCCGAGACCGCCGGTTCCGAGACCGCGGGGTCCGAAGCGGCCCCGGGCCCTGATACCTCGGCCCCCGCCCTCCTCGGTGTCGGCGTTGCCATGCCCGGGCCCCTCGATCACCTCACCGGGACCCCCGGGCGCGTCACCGGGTACCCGGAGTGGGAGGACGTTCCGCTCCGGGACGAGCTCGCGCGGCGGCTCGGGCTGCCCGTCGAGCTCGACAAGGACACCAACACCGCCGCCCTCGGGCTCGCCCTCCGCGCCCCGGTCGCCGACTCGTTCGCGTACCTCCATCTCGGTACGGGGCTCGGCTCCGGCCTTGTCCTGGGCGGCGCGCTCCACCGGGGCGCGCGGACCGGCGCGGGGGAGTTCGGGCACCAGACCGTCCAGCTCGACGGCCCGCCCTGCGACTGCGGCGGGCGCGGGTGCATGGAGGTCCTGTGCCTCGGGGCCGTGGCCCGTGGCGACCTCCCCGAGGCGGCCAGGATCCTCGGCACCGGCGCCATGAATCTCGTACGGCTCCTGGACATCGACCGGGTCGTCCTCGGCGGCCGGGCCGTGACCGCCGCGCCCGAGGTCTTCGTGCACGGCGTCGGCGCGGTCCTCGCCGACGCGGGCCTGGGCACCCCCGTCGCGGGCACCGCCACCCCGTACGCCGTCGCCGAGGGCGCGGCGCAGCTGATCCTCAGTCCGATCTTCGGAAAATAGGCTGATCGGGCGGAATGGGCGGGCCGTCCGGGGGCACGCGCCGCGTCGCTCCCCGACCCCGCAGCGCCCGGGTGGCAGTGTCGCGGCCGTCCCGTACGCCCGCGAGCAGCAAAGGCACCCGCCCATGCGACTGCGTAACGCCCTCGCCCTCGGTGTGACCGCGGCGACGACCGGAACCGCCGTCCTCGCGCTTGCCGTCGCCCCGTCCTCGGCGGACCCCGCGCCCGGCCCGGCCCCCGGCTCCGGCACCGACACCGGAACCGAGCACTCCGCCCCCGGAACCGACGGCCTGGGCTCGGGCAGCGAGCACCTCGCCCCCGGAACCGACCGCCTCGGCTCGGCGAGCGAGCACCTCGCTCCCGGAGCTGACCACCTTCCCCCCGGAGCCGACCGTCTCGCTCCCGGAACGGACCGTCCCGGCTCGGCGAGCGAGCACCTCGCCCCCGGGGCTGACCACCTCGCTCCCGGGGCTGACCACCTCGCCCCCGGAACCACCCGCCTCGCCCCCGGAACCGACCGCCTCGCCCCCGGAACCGACCGCCTCGGTCCCGGAACCGACCGCCTCGGTCTCGAAAGCGGCCCGAGCCTCGGCTCCGGCTTCGGCTCCGCCCCCGGAATCGGCCCGCGCCTCGCCCCCGACCCCACCGGCGCCGACCCCACCCCCGCCGACGCCGACCCCACCGGCGCCAGCCCCACCCCCACCCCCGCCGGCGCCGATCCCGGTCCGAGTCCCGGTCCCGCTGTCCAGCGGCTGGACAAGCCGCCCACCTGCGGCAACGCCGCCGAGCCCGTCTTTCCCCTCGACACCCGGATCCACAGTGGCCCCGGCGCCTACGTCCCGGGCGCCGGCTTCCGGACCTTCGAGGTCGACCTCACCAACACCACCTCCGAGGCCTGCCACAGCATCCACCCGGTCCTGGTCCTCGCCGACCGTGACCGCGTCCTCCGGCCCGCCCAGATCCAGCTCGACTTCTACGACTCCGAGGCGAGCCGCTGGCGGCCGGTGCAGTTCGAGGAGACCGAGGAGGACGAGAACATCGGGGTGTTCAACGGATTCCCCGGCTTCGCCGTCCCCGCAGGCGGCACGGTCACCGTCAGCGTCCGCCTCGCGTTCCATGACGACACCGCGCCCAACGAGGTCGTCGTCAACGCGGCGATCGTGCAGCGTCAGGGGGACGACGGGGACTGGGTCGGCGAGTCCGGCGACTACCGTCTGGCCATCGCGCCGGAGGAATCGACCGGCACGGACGCCGAAACGAGCCCGACCCCCGCCCCCTCGACCGGCCAGACCACCCGCCCACCCGCCCCTACCCGCCCTCCCGCCCCCACCCGACCCGAACTCGCCCTCACCGGACCCGAGTCGACGAACGCCCTCGCCCCCGCCTCCGGCGCGTTGCTCCTCTCGGGCGCGGCGCTGGTCGCCGCCGCCCGCCGCGGTCGGCGCCGGGCCTAGAACCCGCCGGTCACTCTCCGTACACCCACCCGTTCATTCCCATCTGCGAGCATCCCCCGGTGGACTACCCGAACGACCAGGCACCTGGCGCCCCCATCCGCTCCGGCATCCCCGAGCACGGCCGCATCCCCAAGTACTACGCGGTGAAGGCCAAAGTCGCCTCGCTGATAGACGAGTTGGGCGAAGGCGGACTCCTGCCCACCGAGCGGGATCTCGCCCTCCGTTACGAGGTCTCCCGGGAGACCGTCCGTCAGGCCCTGCGCGAGCTGCTCCTCGAAGGGCGGCTGCGCCGCCAGGGGCGGGGGACCGTCGTCGCCGGGCCCAAGCTGGAGCAGCCGCTCTCGCTGGCGAGCTACACCGAGGGCGTACGACGCCAGGGGCGCCGGCCCGGCCGTTCGCTCATCACCCTCGACCGCTTCCCCTGCCCCGACGCCCTCGCGCCCGAGCTCGGCGTCCAACGCGGCGAGCCCGTCTGGCACATGGAGCGCGTGCTGCTCGCCGACGACGAGCGGGTCGGCCTGGAGAGCACGTACGTCTCCGAGGCCCGCGCCCCGCGCCTCGACACCGAGTTCGACCCCGACTCCTCCTTCTACGCCTACCTCCGCGAGAAGCTCGGCATCACCTTCGGCGATGCCGACGAGCGCATCGAGACCGTCCTCGCCACCCCCCGCGAGGCCCTGCTCATCGGCACCCCGCCCGCGCTCCCGATGCTGCTGATCCACCGGATCTCCCGGGACACCTCCGGCCGCCCCCTAGAGCGCGTCCGCACGCTCTACCGCGGTGACCGCTTCAGCTTCACCGCCCACCTGGGGCATCAGGGCTGATCGAACGGCGCGTAGGCGTCCACCGGGGCTCCCTTGATAACGGAATGGTAACGGGTCTAGGCCAACCTTGTCGGGCCGTTCACCGTCCCGTTGCCCACCGGATCCGTCCGGGCCACCCATCGCCAGGACGGTGAACGGCATGAAGGTGATCGTCGTAGGAGCCGGCGTGGTGGGAACCATGCACGCCTGGCACGCAGTGGAACGCGGCCACGAGGTCGTACACATCGAGCGCGAGGCCGAGGCGCGCGGAGCCTCGCTCCGCAACTTCGGCCAGATATGGGTGAGCGGCCGGGCGGGCGGAGAGGAGCTGGAGACCGCGCTGCGCGCCCGCGAACTGTGGGAGGGCATCGGCGCTCGCGTCCCCGGACTGGGCTTCCGGGCGATCGGCTCGCTCACTCCCGTGCGCAACGAGCTGGAACTGGCCGTCGCCGAGGCGGCCCTGGCCCGGCCCGACGCGGCGGCCCGCGGCTACAAGCTGCTGACCGCCGCCGAGGCCCGCGCCGTCAACCCCGCCCTGCGCGGGGTGTTCGAGGCCGCCCTGTGGTGCGAGCGCGACGCCGCAGTCGAGCCGCGCACCGCCCAACTCGCCCTGCGCGAGGCTCTCCTGGCCACGGGCAAGTACACCTTCCTGCCGAACCGCGAGGTGCGGGACGTCGTCGGCGGGCATGCCGTCCGCGACGACCGCGGCGAGGTCCACACCGGCGACGTCGTCGTCCTCTGCACCGGCGCCGCGCTCGGCGGCCTCGTCCGCGAGATCGCCGGCGACATCCCCGTCCGACGCGTCCGGCTGCAGATGATGCAGACCGACCCGCTCGGCGAGCCGCTGACCACCTCCGTCGCCGACGCCGACTCCTTCCGCTACTACCCGGCATACGCGTCGGAGGCTCTCGACGCCCTCAATGCGGGCCAGGCGCAGGACTCGACCGCCGCCGCGCACAAGATGCAGCTCCTGATGGTCCAGCGCCTCGACGGCGGACTGACCATCGGCGACACCCACGAGTACGAGCACCCCTTCGCCTTCGACACCCTCGAAGACCCCTACGAGCACCTCACCCGCGTCGTGGAGTCCTTCCTCGGCCGCCCGCTGCCGAAGATCCGGCGGCGCTGGGCGGGCGTGTACGCGCAGTGCACCGACACCAGCCGGGTCGTGCACCGCCAGCAGGTCCGCGAAGGCGTGTGGCTGGTGACCGGACCCGGCGGACGCGGCATGACCTGCTCGCCCGCCATCGCCGAGACGACCGCGAACGAACTGGGCTGGTGAACACCGTGACCGAGAACCGCAAGCACGACCTCGTCGTACTGGACATGGCCGGCACCACGGTCGCCGACGGCGGCCTCGTCGAGCAGGCCTTCACGGCCGCCGCCGAGCGCCTCGGCGAAGACCCGGCGACGATGATCGACTACGTCCGCGCCACCATGGGCGAGTCCAAGATCTCCGTCTTCCGCCATCTCTTCGGCGGCGACGAGACCCGCGCCCAGCAGGCCAACCTCGCCTTCGAGGCGGCGTACGGGGAACTGGTCTCCGGTGGCCGGATCGCCCCGATCCCCGGCGCGGCCGAGGCGATCGCCGAGCTGAAGGAACAGGGCCGGACGGTCGTCCTGACCACCGGGTTCGCCCGGGTCACCCAGGACGCGATCCTCGACGCGCTCGGCTGGCCCGACCTGGTCGAGCTGACCCTCTGCCCGGCGGACGCCGGCGGCCGGGGGCGCCCGTACCCGGACATGGTCCTCGCGGCCTTCCTCCGTACGGGAGCCGTCGACGACGTCCGGCGGATCGTGGTCGCGGGCGACACCTCGTACGACATGCTCAGCGGGGGCCGCTCGGGCGCCGGGATCGTCGCGGGCGTCCTGACGGGCGCGCACGGCGAGGGCGCGCTCAAGGAGCACGGCGCGACGCACGTCCTGGCCTCGGTCGCGGATCTGCCGGGGGCGATAGCGCGGGCGGAGGCGGACCGATGACTGCGCCCGCGACCGCCGCGAACGCCGGGACCTCCGGGGCGCATGCCACGCCCGCCGCGACCCGCGCGGCCGGTGCCCGCAGCGGCATCCGCTTCGACTCCGTCTCCGTCGCGTACGGGAACCACACCGTGCTCGACTCGCTCGACCTGACCGTCGAACCCGGCGAGGTCATGGCCCTCCTCGGGCCCTCCGGCTCCGGCAAGACCACCGCCCTGCGAGCGGTCGCCGGATTCGTGCGGCCGGTCTCCGGACGGGTGTTCATCGGCGACCGTGACGTCACCGACCTCCCGCCGCACCGGCGGGGGATCGGGATGGTCGTCCAGCAGTACGCCCTCTTCCCGCACATGCGGGTCGAGGAGAACGTGGCCTTCGGCCTGAAGGCGCAGAAGGCGCCGAAGGGCGAGATACCCGGGCGGGTCGCCGAGGCCCTGGAGATGACCGGGATGGCGGCCTATGCCGAGCGCTACCCGCGCGAGCTGTCCGGCGGACAGCAGCAGCGCGTCGCCATCGCACGGGCGCTGGCCATCCGGCCGAACGTCCTGCTCCTCGACGAGCCGCTGTCCGCGCTGGACGCGCAGCTGCGTTCCGGGATGCTGGCCGAACTGGCCAGGCTTCACCGGGAGTTGCCGGACGTGTCGATCCTGTACGTCACTCACGACCAGGTCGAGGCGCTGACCCTCGCCGACCGGATCGCCGTCATGGACAAGGCCCGGCTCCGGGACTGCGGCACGCCGCAGGACCTGTACCGCCGTCCGCGTACGGAGTTCACGGCGTCGTTCGTCGGCAACGCGAACCTGCTGCCGGTGACGGTGGGTGCGGGCGGGGTGGCATTCGGCGGCACCGAGCTGAAGGTCGCCACGGGCGGCGTGGCCCCCGGGGCCGCCGCGACCCTGTGCGTACGGCCCCACCTCATCGGCGTGGGGGAGGGGCCGAACGCGCTGCGGGGGCGGATCGCGGAGGTGCAGTGGCGGGGGTCCACGCATCGGTTGTACGTCGACGTCGGAGGCCACCGGGTGAAGGCGGACGTGCGGGAGCTGCGGGAGACGCCGGCGCTCGGCGACGACGTGGTCCTGCACTTCGCGCCGGAGGACGGGGTGCTGCTGGGGGGCGGGGTGACCGATGAGTGACCCCAAGGGGCCGGTCATGACGGCTGACCGTCCACGTGGCGGGGCACCTGGGGCGGACGCGCCCGCAAAGGCACCGTCCGTTGTGCCCACCCGTCCCGCCCCTGCGGAACGTATGTCCACAACGGTCTTGTGGGCCCTGCCCCCCGTCGCCGTACTCGCTCTCGTCTTCCTCTACCCCCTCGCCCTCGTCGTCCAGGAATCCCTCGCCCCCGGTGCCTACGGTGACGTGCTCGGATCCCAGGCCTTTCAGGACGCGCTGGTCACCACCGTGTGGCTGGCCGTCGGGGCCACCGTCGGGTGTCTCGTCCTCGGGTTCGTGCTCGCGCTCGTCATCGCGTTCGTGCCGTTTCCCGGAGGGAAGGCGGTGTCGAAGTTCATCGACGTCTTCCTCTCCTTCCCCTCCTTCCTCATCACGCTCGCGCTCCTCTTCCTCTACGGCACGGTCGGCATGGCCAACGGTCTGTGGACGGACGTCACGGGCGCCGAGTCGGGGCCCTTCCGGTTCCTGACCACGCCGTGGGGTGTCCTCCTCGCCGAGATCACGTACTTCACGCCCTTCGTGGTGCGTCCGCTCCTCGCCGCGTTCTCGCAGATGGAGACCGCTCAGCTGGAGGTCGCCTCCTCACTCGGGGCGAAGCCGCTGCGCATCGTCCGGCGGGTGATCCTGCCCGAGGCGCTGCCCGCGCTCGCCGCCGGCGGGAGCCTCGTCCTGGTCATGTGTCTGAACGAGTTCGGGATCGTCCTCTTCACCGGAGCCAAGGGCGTCACGACGCTCCCGATGCTCGTCTACGGCAAGGCGATCCTCGAGTCCGACTACGCCGCCGCCTGTGTCGTCGCCGTCGTCAACGTCGCGATCTCCGTGGGCCTCTACGCGATCTATCGGGCAGTGACCAAGTCCGGCGGCCGGAGGCCGACGCAGACGTCCGCAGCGCGCGAGGCGCCCCGGCGCCGAACGCTGCGAGGGCGGCCATCGGAAGGGAGGCTCCGTCGTGCTGGTGCATAGCCGTACGGGCAAGTGGACGGCCTGGGCGCTCTTCGCGGTCCTCTTCGTGCCGCTCTTCGCCCTCCCGCTCCTCGTGATCCTCGCCGCCTCGTTCTCCACCCACTGGTCCGGGGCCTTCCCCTCCGGGCCGACGGCGGAGCACTACACGGCCGCTGTGCGCGGCGAGTCGCTGCAGGCGCTGACCACCAGCCTGGTCACCGCGGTCACCGCGAGCCTGCTCGCGCTGACCATCGGCACCTGGGCCGCGCTCGCCGCGTCCGCCCTCCGCACGAGGGGCCGGAGGGTCCTCGACGCGCTGTTCATGCTGCCGGTCGCCGTGCCCTCGGTCGTCGTCGGCCTCGCCGTCCTGGTCGCCTTCTCGCAGCCGCCCGTGCTCCTGAACGGCACGCGCTGGATCGTGATCCTGGCGCACACCGTTCTTGTCACGGCGTTCGCCTATCAGTCGGTCTCGGCCGCCATCCTCCGTCTCGACCCGATGTACGAGCAGGCGGCGGCCAGCCTCGGCGCCCGTCCCTCGTACGTCCTGCTCCGGGTGAAGCTGCCGCTCCTGCTGCCGTCCCTCAACGCGGCCGCCGGGCTCTGCTTCGCCCTGTCCATGGGCGAGTTGAGCGCCACGATGATGCTCTATCCGCCGGACTGGCTGCCGCTCCCGGTGCTGATCTTCACGGCCACCGACCGCGGCTCCCTCTTCACCGGCTCGGCGCTCGCCGTGGTCCTGATGGCCGCGACCCTGCTCGTCCTGCTCGCCGTCTCCCGTATCCGCACCAAAGCGTCCTACCGCTGAGTCACCCAGGAGAGAACGACGTTATGCGTACCTCGTCCAAGTTCGTCAAGCCGATCGCCGCCGTCGTCGGCAGCCTCGCCCTCGCCGCCGGCCTCACCGCCTGCGGCGGCTCCTCCACCGCCTCCGACGAGAAGGTCGTCACGGTCTACAGCGCCGACGGCCTCAAGGGGGAGAAGGGTGACGGCTGGTACGACAAGGTCTTCGCCGACTTCGAGAAGCAGACCGGCATCAAGGTCAAGTACGTCGAAGGCGGTTCCGGCGAGATGGTGCAGCGCGCCGTCCGCGAGAAGAACAACACGCAGGCCGATGTCATCGTGACCCTGCCGCCCTTCATCCAGCAGGCCGACTCCAAGGGGCTGCTCCAGGCCTACACCCCGAAGGGCGCCGAGCAGGTCGACGGTGCCGACAAGGCCGACGACGGCAAGTGGACCTCCGTCGTCAACAACTACTTCGGCTTCATCCACAACAAGCAGCAGCTGAAGGAGGCCCCCAAGACCTGGGAGGAGCTCCTCGACGCGAAGTACGAGAACAAGCTGCAGTACTCCACCCCCGGTGTCGCCGGTGACGGCACGGCCGTGGTCATCAAGGCGATGCACGACTTCGGCGGCCAGGAGCCGGCGATGGAGTACCTGAAGAAGCTCCAGGCCAACAACGTCGGCCCGTCCTCCTCCACCTCCAAGCTGGCCCCGAAGGTCGACAAGGGCGAGATCCTCGTCGCCAACGGCGACGTCCAGATGAACTTCGCCCAGTCCAAGTCCATGCCGAACCTCGCCATCTGGTTCCCGGCCAAGGACGGCTCCAAGCCCACCAGCTTCGCCCTGCCGTACGCCGCCGGCCTGGTGAACAAGGCCCCGCACAGCGAGAACGGCAAGAAGCTGCTCGACTTCATGCTGGGCGAGCAGGCCCAGCGCGAGGTCAGCGCGATCGGTGGCGGCTTCCCGGCCCGCAAGGACGTCAAGGCCACCGACGCCAACGCCATCGCGCTCGCGAAGCTGATGGAGGGCGTCGAGATCTTCGAGCCGAACTGGGCCGACATCGACAAGAACCTGACCGCCTACGTCGACGCCTGGAAGACGGCGACCGGCAGCTGACACCCGAAGCTCACCACGGGCTTCCAAGAGTTCACCGCACGGACCCTGGAATCCCTCCGCATGTAGCGGAAAGATAACGGGTACGGACCAACGCCCCCGAGGAATCGGGGGCGTTGGCGTGTCCTCACCCCCTTCTACGGAGGATCCGAGATGCCGATCACCGGCATATCCACCGGCCTGTCCACCGGCCTGTCCCGCCGTACGGTGCTCGCCGCCGCGGGCGCCGCGGCGGCCGTCGCCGCCACGGGCGTGGCCACCGCGCCCGCCGCCCGCGCGGCCGCCCCCACGCTCCCGAACGGCACCAGCGAGGACAAGGTGCTCGTCGTCGGCATGGACGGGCTGCGGTACGACAGGATCGACGCGGCCAAGGCCCCGACCCTCAAGTCCCTGATGGCGAACGGCACGTACGGCCTGTCGCTGCTCTACGCCAACCCGATGGCCGCCACCTCCTCCGGCCCCGGCTGGTCGACCATCTCCACCGGTGTCTGGCCCGACAAGCACGGCGTGAAGGACAACACCTTCGCCGGCAAGAACTACGCCAAGTACCCGGGCTTCCTGGCACGGTTGAACCAGGTCCGCCCCGACCTCTCGCTCTTCGCGGCCGTCGACTGGCCCGAGCTCGACACGCACGGCACGGTCACCCCCGGCGCCGACGCCAAGCTCGTCTACGACAACAACTACGCCGTCAACGACAAGATCATCACCGACACCACCGAGGACATCCTCCGGAACCAGAACCCGGACGTCCTCTTCGTCTACTTCGGCGAGACCGACGAGATCGCCCACACCTACGGCGCCAAGAGCACCAAGTACCTCGACGCCATCGACGTCCAGGACGGCTACCTCGGCCGACTCCTCGCCGCGATCAAGGCCCGCCCGTCGTACGCCACCGAGCGCTGGACGGTCATCGTCACCACCGACCACGGCCACACCGACGCCGGCGGCCACGGCGGCTCCGCCATCGAGGAGCGCCGCACCTTCGTCCTCGCGCAGGGCCCCGGCATCGCCGCCGGCGCCCGCCCCATCGACACCCGCCTCGTCGACGTCGCCGCCACCGTCTTCCACCAGCTCGGCATCGCGCCCGACGCCTCCTGGGGCCTCGACGGCAAGCCGATCCAGCAGCGCTCCACCGACCCCTTCGACGCGCTGCATTCGTCCCTCTCCGGCCGTGTCGACGAGACCGGCATCCCGGCCGGCGTCCTCGGCTTCACCCACACCGCGCCGAGCGGCTGGTCCGTCATCAACAACGCGATGGGCACCGGCGGCATGACCGAGTGGCGCGGCTGGGCCTTCGCCACCGACGAGTTCTGGTCCCGGACCCAACGCGACCAGTCCCGCGAGCTCAACATCCGCGCGCGGGGCGTCTTCGCCGTCGCCGACTCCGACGAGTGGGCCGACAAGACCTTCTCCGGTACGTACGACTCGACGCTGGTCACCCCCGCGTACGGCCTCTCGGGAGCCACCCGCGTCTCCCTCGACTTCACCACCTTCTACCGCCAGGAGGGCAGCCAGACCGCCCAGGTCCTGGCCTCCTTCAACGGCGGCACGCCGACCGTCGTCAAGAGCTACACCTCCGACGTGATCTCCCAGCCGCAGTCGCTCACCGTGAACGTCCCCGCAGGGGCGTCCAGCGTGAGCTTCCGCTTCCGCTACACCGGTTCCAACAACTGGTACTGGGTGATCGACGGGGTCAAGGTCACCGCATCCTGATTAGGCTGGGGGCGTCGCCACAGCGCTGTCGCGGCGCCCCCAGCACACCGCACGATTTCTGTACGGCAGGAGTCCCCGCACATGGCAGAGCGCAAGCCGATCGAATCCTGGCTCACCGACATGGACGGAGTCCTCATCCACGAGGGTGTCCCGATCCCCGGCGCCGACGCGTTCATCAAGAAGCTGCGGGAGACCGGGAAGCCCTTCCTGGTCCTCACGAACAACTCGATCTACACCGCCCGCGACCTGCACGCCCGCCTCGCCCGCATGGGCCTGGACGTGCCCGTGGAGAACATCTGGACCTCGGCGCTCGCCACCGCCCGGTTCCTCGACGACCAGCGCCCCGGCGGCACCGCCTACGTCATCGGCGAGGCCGGCCTGACCACCGCGCTCCACGACATCGGCTACGTCCTCACCGACCACGACCCCGACTACGTGGTCCTCGGCGAGACCCGGACGTACTCCTTCGAGGCCATGACCAAGGCCGTCCGGCTCATCAACGCCGGCGCCCGCTTCATCTGCACCAACCCCGACGAGACCGGCCCCTCCCTCGAAGGCCCGCTCCCGGCCACCGGCTCGGTCGCCGCGCTGATCACCAAGGCCACCGGCAAGGACCCGTACTTCGCGGGCAAGCCCAACCCGCTGATGATGCGCACCGGCCTCAACGCGATCGGCGCCCACTCCGAGTCCAGCGCCATGATCGGCGACCGGATGGACACCGACATCCTGGCCGGCCTGGAGGCGGGGATGCAGACCTTCCTGGTCCTCACCGGTCTGACGACGCGCGCGGAGATCGACCGCTTCCCCTTCCGTCCCTCCAAGATCGTCGACTCGATCGCCGACCTCGTGGAGCGCGTGTAACCGCCGGTCGGCCCCGGGGCATGCCCCGGTCGGGCCCCTGCGGATGCGAAACGACCGGAAGCGGGTGAACCTTCCACTACCAGGAGGTCACGATGCGTTCAGGTCCCATTGCTCTCCGTGCCGCAGGGGCGGCCGCCATCCTGGTACTGGCACCCACGGCCGGTACCGCCTTTGCCGGGGACGGCGTCAAGGTCACCGTCACCCCGTCCACCGTCAAGCCCGGCGCCGATGTCGACGTCCGCGTCCAGGGCTGCAAGGGCACCACCGGCGCCGCCAGGTCCCATGCGTTCGTCGCCGACGCCGAGCTCACCGGCCGTGACGGGGGCGAGTACGCCCTCTTCGGCGACACCACGATCAAGTCGGGCCTCCAGAAGGGCACGTACAAGGTCAGCGTCACCTGCGACGGCCGCGAGCACCGGGACGTCGGCGTGGTCCACGTCGA
This sequence comes from Streptomyces sp. NPDC059567, assembly GCF_042735655.1. Classification (NCBI taxonomy): domain Bacteria; kingdom Bacillati; phylum Actinomycetota; class Actinomycetes; order Kitasatosporales; family Streptomycetaceae; genus Streptomyces; species Streptomyces sp. NPDC059567. Next base: position 71,216 of record NZ_JBHWBS010000016.1, read on the forward strand.
GAAGCACAGGCCCGAGACGACCCACGAGGCCACGCTCGAGCCGACCCACCGGCCGACGCACCACCCGAGCCCCGTGGCCCCGGTCCGGGCCGGTGGCGGAGGCGCCGCCCTGGCGGTCCCGGTACCCGCCGCGCCCGGTGTCGCGCAGACCACGACCGAGAGCGGCCTCGGCACCCCGTACACCCTGGTCGGCCTCGGTATGGCCGCGATCGCCGCGGTGGCCGTCGCCTTCCGCAGCGCGCGCCGCCGCCGCACGGGCGCGACGCCTGGCGCGGACTGACCGTGTCCGACGCGAGCCGTCAGGCCGGCACCGGGCGGATGCTGACCGGCGTGGCCTGGGCCCTCCTGCTCCTCGGCCTCTGGCTCTGGGGCCGCGAGATCACCGAAGGGCCGGGCAGCAGCTCGGCCCCGACCACCGGTGACATGGCCGCCGTCGGCCGTCCTCTCGGCGCCCCGCTGCCTCCGGCGCACCGCCCCCTGCAGCCCGCCGAGCCGCGCCGGGTCGAGATCCCCTCCCTCGGCATCGCCGCCCCCGTCGTCGGGCGCGGCCTGGACGCCGCGGGCGCGGTGGACCCGCCGCCGTTCGAGATGCCCCACTCGGTCGGCTGGTTCCGCACCGGCACCCGGCCGGGCGCCGAGGGCGCGGCGCTCTTCGTCGGCCATGTCGACACCGCGACCAAGCCCGCCGTCTTCTACGGCCTCAGCTCCGCCCGCCCCGGTGAGACCGTCAGGGTGACCCGGACGGACGGCACGGTCGCCGAGTTCACCATCGACGACGTCCAGGTCTTCCCCAGGGAGCGGTTCGACGCGCGGAAGGTGTACGGGCAGCGCCAGGCCGACCGGGCCGAGCTGCGCCTGATCACCTGCGGCGGCACCTTCGACCGCAAGGCCGGTGCGTACACGGCGAACGTCGTCGTCTCCGCGTACCTCACCGGCACGAGCAAGGCCTGACGCACGGGCAAGAAGGCCTGACGCACGGGCAAGGCCTGACGCACGGGCGAGGCACGTCGCGCGGCGAGGCCCGGGAGGAGGAGCGCCCGCCGCCACCGGCCCGGCCGGCGGACCACGTCCCGCGTGCCCGACGGCCGGGCCGGTCCTCGACCGCGGGCGCGCGGGCTGCGGGAGAAGCCCGGCGCCGCCGCGGGAGGTTCGGGTGCCGCAACTGTAGAACGGGCTTCCGGTCCCGGCCCAGACCTCCTTTGTGCCACGATTGTCCTGACCGGTTCCGTACGGTTCCGTACACCCAAGGGGGAGTGGATGTACGCACATCGCACCGGACGTGCCCGCCTGGCCTGCGCCGTGCCGCTGGCCGCGGCGCTGTTGCTGTCGGCCTGCACATCGTCCGGCGGAGGTTCGGGGGACGGCGGGGACAAGGGCACAGCCCCACCGCAGTCGGGTACCCAGCAGCCCAAGGAGACGGACCCCTTCTGGGTCAACCCGCAGGGCAAGGCGGCCAGGCAGCTCGCCGCGTACACGAAGGCGGGCCGCGCCGCGGACGCCGAGCTCGTCGAGAAGATCGCCTCCCAGCCGGCCGGCGAGTGGGTCGGCACGGACCGGCCCGAGGACGAGGCGAGGTCGCTGACCCTGGCCGCCCACCAGGCCGACCGCGAGGCGCTGCTCGTCCTCTACAACATCCCGCACCGCGACTGCGGCCAGCACTCCGCGGGCGGCGCGGCCGACGCCGGCGCCTACCGCGACTGGGTCGAGAAGGTCGCCCGGGGCATCGGTGAGCGGCATGCCACCGTCGTCCTGGAGCCGGACGCGGTGATGCACATGGTCGACGGCTGCACCGAGCAGCAGTACCACGAGGAGCGGTACGAGCTGCTGAAGGGCGCCGTCCAGCGGCTGAAGCGCCAGCCGGGCGTCACCGTCTACCTGGACGCGGGGAACGCCGGCTGGGGCAAGCCGGAGGAGATCTTCGAGCCGCTGCGACGTGCGGGCGTCGGGGATGCCGACGGCTTCGCGGTCAACGTCTCCAACTTCCAGACCACGGAGGCCAGTACGGCCTACGGCAAGCAGCTGTCGGACCGGATCGGCGGCAAGCCCTTCGTCGTCGACACCAGCCGCAACGGCAACGGCCCCTACACCGAGGGCGATCCGCGGGAGAACTGGTGCAACCCGCCCGGCCGCGCGCTCGGCGAGCCCCCGACCGTCCGCACCGCGGACCCGCTGGTCAAGGCGTATCTGTGGATCAAGCGGCCGGGGGAGTCGGACGGTGACTGCAAGGGCGGTCCGAAGGCGGGGGAGTGGTTCGAGCAGTACGCGCTCGACCTGGCCCGCGGCGCCGAGTAGGACCGGTCAGGGCGGTCGGGATCCGTTCTGCTCGGCGCCGGCAGGGACCGTTCAGGGCACCTCCACCCAGCGGGCTTCGGAGGGGGTGCCCCGCGCGTCCGTCACGAAGAGCATGTACCAGCCGGACGGGACCAGCGAGCGGTTCCTCGGCACCCCGAGTTCGACCCGGCCGGCGGTCTTCTTGAGCGTCAGGGCGATCGTGCGCTGGTCGACGTCGGTGACGTGGGTGACGGCGCTCGGCCGGATCAGCTTCGCGGAGGTGATCGCCGCGGAACCCTCGGTACGGAACACCCCGGTGGACCCCCGGGCGATCCTGCGCGGGCCTTCGCCGAGTTCGGGCCGGCCGCCGTCCCGGTAGAGGTAGGGCGGGGTCCAGAGCTCGATGCGCTGCTCGAAGACGCCTGGCCGGGTGTTCGCCGGGTCGGAGAAGAGCGAGTCCGAGCCGAAGATCATGACCCGGCCGTCGGGGAGCAGCAGCGAGCCCGAGTGGTAGTTGCGGCCCACTCTCGGGTCGGCGACGCGTTTGTAGGCGCCGCTCCTCGGGTCGTACGTCCGGGCCTGGAGGATGTCGGAACCGCCGCGCCCCCGGTAGTCCTCCGAGCCGCCCGTGACGAACACGGTGTCGTCGGGGAGGAGCGAGGCACTGGGGTAGCGGGTGCCCTTCTCCAGGGCGGCGCCGTCACGGAAGCGCGGGTCGGCGGCCTTGAGGTCGACGAGCCGGGTCCTGGCGCTGGCCTTGTCGGACTCGCCGACCCCGCCGCCGCCGATCACCATGAAACGCTGGTCCTGGGCGGGCGGCAGCATCACGGTCGCGGAGGTCTCCATGCGGTCGGGGTCGCTCAGCCCGGGGACCTTGGTGAAGCTGTTCGTCTCCAGGTCCCAGATCCCGGGGTCGCGCCCGACGTCGGCGGGGCCGTAGCCGGCGTTCGAACCCGAGTAGAAGAGCTTCCCGTTCGACATCAGGAAGATCGCCGGGTAGGTCGGGAAGCGGCGCTCCACCCCGGTGTACGTCCACTTCTTCGTCTCCGGGTCGTAGATCTCGTCCTTGCCGGGCACGATCTGCCCGATCTCGTCGAGCCCGGAGAGGGCGAGGACGCGGCCGTCCTCCAGCGTGGTGAGCGTGGGATACCAGCGGGCCTCGTTCATCGGGTCGACGGTCACGTACTTCTCGGCGACGGGGTCGAACTCGTAGGCCTCCCTGATCCCCTGGAAGTCCTTCTTGTCCAGGGCGAGTTTCTGCGCGATGCCGTACACGTTGCGGGCGTCGGAGCCCTTCATGCCGGCCACCCGGTAGTTGTCCTCGGTGCCGGTCTCGTACGCCTTCCCGGACCGCTCGGCCTCGACGTAGATCCGGCCGAGGCCTGGGGTGTTGTGCAGGAACCGCCCGGTGTTCCTGTCGAAGACCTTGGTGGCCCGCTCGACCAGGACCGGGTCCTTGGAGACGAAGGTCTTGGCCGAAGCCTTCCCGGTGAAGCGGGTGCCGGCCGGCAGGGTGATCGGCTTGTCGGGGTCCTCGTTGTGGACGATCATCAAGCCGCCGGCCTTGGTGACATCGCCCTCCAGCTTCTCGTACCGCTTCGTGCCGCCCGCCACCAGCAGCTTCCCGTCGGGAAGTTGGGTGTGCCCGGCGCAGAACATGTCCTTCGGGGTCGGGATCTTCTTGAAGTTCCCGCTCTTCGGATCCCACAGCACCGACTCGAACTTCTTCGCGTCGAAGTTCTTCTGGCTGTTCCCCGAGCCGGCGATCAGCAGCACCTTCCCGGTGTGCAGCAGGGCCGCGTGGATGGCGTTGACCCGGAAGTCGGCGGGCACGTCGAGAAAGTCCCAGTGCCCGTTCGCCGCCTTGTACTCGGGCCGGTCGATCGCGTACTCGTGATACCGCTCCGAGCCGAACCGCCAGAGCGCCGGGCCGTTCATCCCGGCGACCGCGACGATCACGGCGGCCCCGATCGCCACCCGCCGGAACCGGTTGCGACGCGCGTTGGCGATCATTCGTTACGCCCTCCCAGCGCACTCTCCATGGGCTGCGGCGGGGCCTCGGCCCAGCGGGGCCGCTGCGCCGGTACGTGGACGGGTGCGGCCGGCGCCTCGGCGCGCCGCCGTCGTTCCACGCGGATGCCGTACCGCCAGGCCAGGATCGGCGCGGCCGTGATCAGCAGCGCCAGCGAGGCCCAGGTGATCATCGCCGGGTGGTCGTGCCCGAAGACGAACGAGGAGGCGAGCGAGCCCCCGAAGACGACGATGAAGAAGAGATGGATCCGGAAGGTCCCGAAGAGGGTGTCCGGGCTGGAGGAGTCGCCCTTGGGCGTCACCACGAAGGAACTCTTGCGCCGCAGCACCGCGTCCATCAGCGAGCGGGCGTAGATCGGCGCGGAGAGCGCGGACATCGCCATGCCGGCCAGGCCGCCGGACCCCTCGGGCTCGTGCGGGGAGACGTTGTGGCGCCGGTTCCAGATGTAGAGCCCGATCTGGAGCGCGGAGGCGTTGCCGTACAGCATCATCCACATCGCCGGGTCGATCTGGACGCCCGAGGCGCCCATGCCCAGGAAGAGCGCGCAGCTCAGCGCGGCCAGGATCCAGTTCAGGGCCGACATCGGATAGAAGATGATCATCATCGTGTAGTTGAAGAGCTTGCCGGGCGGCAGCGTCCCGAAGCCCTTCCAGTACTGCTTGAGGATCGTCTCGTACGTGCCACGGGACCAGCGCAGCTGCTGGGTGAAGAAGTCGGTCCAGGCGGTCGGGCCCTCGCCGACGGCGAGCACGTCCGGCGTGTACACCGAGCGCCACTTGCGGCCCGTGGCGGGGTTGCGGTGCCGGTGCATCTCGAAGCCGGTCGCCATGTCCTCCGTGATCGAGTCGTACAGCCCGCCGATCTGCTTGAGCGCCCGGATCCGTACGGCGTTGGAGGTGCCGACGAACATCGGTGCGCCGTAGCGGTTGCCGGCGCGCTGGATCAAGGCGTGGAAGAGGAACTGCTGGGACTCGGCGGCCTTGGTGACGAAGGTGTCGTAGTTGCCGTAGACCTGCGGTCCGATGACGAAGCCGACGTCCGGGTCGCGAAACCAGCCCAGCATCCGCTCCAGGTAGTTGGGGAGCGGGACGTGGTCGGTGTCGACGGAGGCGAAGAAGTCGTAGTCGTCGCCGTGGGCCTGCAGCCAGGCGTTGTAGTTGCCGTGCTTGGTCTTCGCGCGGTGCGGCCCCTCGGACTGGTTCCAGGCGGGGACGCCCTTGCGGGTGAAGTGGCGCACGCCGAGCCGCGCGCAGACCGCCTTGACCTCGGGGTCGTCCCCCTCGTCGAGCAGCCAGACGTGCATGGGTCCGCGGTGGCGGATCTTCACGGCCGCCCGGAGGGTCTTCGTCACCATGGCGAGCGGTTCCTTGCCGGGGACGAAGGAGGTGAGGAACGCGACCCGGGTGCCGGCCTCCGGGACCACGGGGACGGGGTCGCGGGCGACCAGGGTCGCGTGCGCGTTCGACAGGACGTTCATGGTGCGGAAGAGCTCGATCAGGCCGATCGACACCAGCATCACGATGTCGAGGGCGCGGAGCAGATCGTCGTCGAGGTTCGGATCCCGCTCGGTCCAGTGCTGAGGCTGCATCAGCCAGACGAACAGGCCCAGCGAGACGAGCGGCGCGGCGCCGAGCAGGAGCGCGGCGCGCAGCCGGTGCGGTTCCTGGGAGAGCAGGGAGCGGTAGCGCACCCGGTAGGGCCGGCTCGGATCGGGCTCGGTCAGTGGCCCGGCGAGCCGACTGTAGTGCTCGTAGTCGTAGCGTGGCATTGTCGTCACGGAACGGAGCCGAGTACCCCCGGCGGGCGTCCATGCAGACGTCATGAGTCCATCCCCCCGTGCGCGGCCGCGGGCGGGGCCCCCACCCCGCACTCGACGCGACCATGCGTCGCCCCCAACCCCCCAGGGACCAAGCCAGAGTCCACGACCCCGCTTCTTGATCGCAAGGGCGAAACAAGCTGTTTACCGCCCAAAGCCGGGCGCTCTGGTTCTGCTGTGACGAAAGGGATGGCGCAGGCCCATGGGACGACCGAGGCCCCCTCACCGATGGTGAGGGGGCCTCGACTCTGCGTGCGCCGCCAGGGACTCGAACCCCGGACCCGCTGATTAAGAGTCAGCTGCTCTAACCAACTGAGCTAGCGGCGCCTGCTGACCTGCGTAACTCTACCCGACGTCCGGGGGTGGTTCCGACCATTACCGGTCGCTCCCGGCCTGTCGGATGGTCGTATCAGGCCTTCGATCCGTCAAAATGCGATTTGTCCGGACAGTTGAGACGCTGGCGCCCGTGCGCCAGCGCCTAAAGATCTTGACGAGTGTGGAGGGGAATCGTATGAGCCTTCCGGTCTTCGAGGAGTTCGAGCCCGCGGCCGACTGCGGCTGCGCGGGCTGCGCCAGGCAGCGGCGCGATCATGCCCTCGGCCTGCCCGTACGCGCGGGCGGCCACCCGGCGGCGCACGGCGCGCGCCGCGCGCTGGTCCTGGTGACGGCGGCGGGGGTGGCCCTGGGAGGAGGGGGCGCGCTGGCGACGGAGGCGGGGGCGGCGGGCCTTGTGGCGGATGCGGCCGCCGGGCAGGCGGGTCTTGTGGTGGACGCGGCGGCCGGGCAGGCGGGTCTTGTGACGGACAGGGCGTCGGCGCCGGGGCCCGACACGCCCCAGGGTGGTGCGGGCCCGCTGCACGGCGGCGCGCACGGGCCCGGTCCCGGTTCAGGGCCCGGTTCCGGTCCGCAGCCCCCGCCGGGCGGCACCCCGACGACCGGTCAGGTCTCCCCCCAGTCCCTGCGGAAGACCACCCGCGCCGAGATCATCAACCGCGCCAAGCGGTGGGTGGGCGCGGAGGTCCCGTACTCGATGGAGAAGTACTGGTCCGACGGCTACCGCCAGGACTGCTCGGGCTACATCTCGATGGTGTGGAACCTGCGCGGCAACGAGTGGACCGGCAGCCTGGACGGCTTCGCCGAGCGGATCGACCGTACGGATCTCCAGCCCGGCGACATCCTCCTCTTCCACAACCCGGCCGATCCGGCGAAGGGCTCGCACGTCACGATCTTCGGCGGGTGGACGGACTACACCCACACGTCGTACATCGCGTACGAGCAGACCAAGCCGCGCACGCGCCGGCAGGCCACGCCGCTCGCGTACTGGGTCAACGCGGACCGCTACGTGGCCTACCGCTACAAGGGCGTGGTCGGTGGCGTCGGCGGTGGTGGCGTGTCCACGACCGCGGCGCCCCGCCCGGCCGCCGGCGCCGCCGCGACCGCGGCCCCGTACCCGGGCGAGTCGATGTTCGGCCCCGGCGCGAACAACGCGGACGTCACCCGGCTCGGGCAGCTGCTGATCGCGCGGGGCGCCAAGCAGTACTACGGCCAGGGTCCCGGTCCGCGCTGGGGCGAGGCGGACCGCCGGGCGACCCAGGCGTTCCAGCGGGCGCAGGGCTGGAAGGGCAAGGAGGCGGACGGGCTGCCGGGGCCGCGGACCTGGCGACTCCTGGTGTCCGGTCAGGGCCGGAGCATCGGCGGTTCGAGTGGTTCGGGCGGTCCGAGCGCAGATGTGCAGGGGTTCCCCGGGCGTGGCTACTTCCGTCCGGGCCAATCCAGCGCATATGTGGAGAAGCTGGGCAAGCAGCTGGTGAAGCGGGGCTACGGCAAGCACTACCTGTCGGGTCCCGGTCCGCGCTGGGGTGAGGCGGACCGTCGCAATGTCGAGGCGTTCCAGCGGGCACAGGGATGGCGCGGCGGCGCGGCCGACGGCTACCCGGGCCCGGAGACCTGGCGGCGCCTGTTCCGATGACCCCGAGAACATGAGGTGGATCCCATGACCCGTTCGACCCCAAACCCCGACTCGGGCGCGGCGGCGAGCCGCGACGCGGCCCGGTCGGCGATCCGCCTGACGGACGAGACCCGCCCGCCGAGACGGCACGCGCCGGAGACCTCCCGCAACGGCCCGACGCCGGGGGCGGGCGGGGGCGGTGACGGTTCGCCCGCGGCGCCGGGCGGGGCCGGTTCCGTCGCCTCGGCCCCGGCGAGCGAGGCACGGACGAAGACCTCGGAGAACGGGACGGCGGGGGGCGGAGCCCCGAAGGCGTCGGCGACGTCCGACGCGCCGGGCGCGCCGACGACGGGGGGTGGCTTGGAGGCGGGCTCCGGGGTGTCGGCTGCCACCGGTGGTGGGGCGGGCTCCGACTCGAACGACCGGCCCGGTACTCCGGCCGCCGCATCGGGCGCGGACGACAGGCTCGGTTCGCCTGCGGCTTCGGCGACCTCGCCCGGGGCGCCGAACACGGCGGGTGGTTCGCCCGGTGCTTCGGCGGCCCCGTCGGGCGGGCCCACGACGGCCGCCGGCCTGGGTACGCGCTCCGGCGTGTCGGCGGCTGGCGGTGGTGCGGCCGGGGTCGGGCCGGACGCCCGGCCCGGCTCCGCCGTCGGCTCGGCGGGTTCGGCGCCGGCGGACGGCTCGGATGTGCTCGGCGGGCCGGGGGCCCGGCCTGACGTGCCGACCGATTGGCCCGGCTCGCCGTGGGCTTCGGCGGGTTCGGTGACCCCGTCGGGCGGCCCGCAGACGTCCTCCGGCGCCCACCGTCCCGGTTCGCCCGACGAGGCTACGCCCGGCAAGCGCTCCGGCGCGGCGGGGCGCGTGGACGAGATGCGGCGGATCATCGGGGCGGCCGAAGTCGGCGTCATCGCCGTGCCCGTCGCCGCCGAGGCGCCCGCCGCGGTCCCGGCCGCGGCGCCCCGGATCGGCGGGCGGCGGAAGACCGTGATCGGGGCCGAGACCACCGGGTCGATCCCCGTGCACCTGCTCTTCCGGGACGAGCCCGAGCCGGACGACGACGGCGGGCCCGCCACCATCGCCATGGCACCCACCGTCGTGGCCAAGGCCGTCATCCCCGCCCCCACCCGCCCCGAGCCCGCCCGCCCCGCCCCCACCGCCGACCCCAAGCTCGTCGAGCGCGACGGCGCCGTCCTTCCCGGGTGGATCGGAATCGTCGGCGGCCTCCTCGCGCTCGCCGGGTGCGCGGCCGTCCTGTGGTGGGCCGGGGCCGTGCCGGGGGAGCTGGCCCGGATGCTCCGGGTGACCCCGCGTCCGTACCACGGCATCCACCTCGGACAGTGGGCCCTGCTCGCCCTCGGCGTGCTGGCCGTCCTCTTCACCCTCGGCGGTCTCGGCCGCGGCCGCGTCGGCTACGCCTGGGTCCTCACCCTCTTCGGCGACTACCGCGGCAGCGTCCGCCGTACCGGTCTCGTCTGGGTCAGCCCCCTCCTCCTGCGCCGCCGCGTCGACGTCCGCCTCCGCCACTGGCGCAGCGAGCCGCTCTCCTCGGTGGACGCCAAGGGCACGGCCCTCCGCGTCGTCGTCCTCGTCGTCTGGCGCATCCGCGACACCGTCCGCGCCGCCCTCGGGGTCGACGGCCACGAGGAGTACCTGCGCGAGCAGGTCGAGGCGGCGATGGCCCGGGTCCTGTCCCAGCTCCCGGCGGACGCCTTCCACGAGGACGCCCCGACCCTGCGCGACGCGGAGGCCGTCGGCGAGGCCCTGACCCGGATGCTCTCCGCGGAGTGCGCCCCGGTGGGCATCGACGTGTTCTCGGCGCAACCGACCCGTATCGAGTACGCCCCCGAGATCGCGGCCGCGATGCAGCGCCGGCGGATCGCCGCGATCGACGCCAAGCACCGGGACAGCGTGCTGACCTCCGTCGTGGACGCCGTGGACGACGTGGTCCACCGACTGACCACGCGTGGTCTGGTCGAGCTGGACGACTACGAGCGCAAGGCGCTGGTCAAGGACCTGACGGTGGCGTTCTACACCGGCCGCACCGGTCCGGTGGAAGGCGCGTGATTGGTATGGACATGTTCAAGTTCCGTCAATACCTTGGTACTTGGTCTAGACCGGAATAGCTTCTACCGCACGCGTGCACCACGGGTCACCGAACTCCCCCACGTTCACCTGGAGTGACACATGCGCAAAAAGATAGGCGTGGCGGCGGTGGCGCTCGGCGTCGTCGGCGCCTCCCTCTTCGCCACCAGCAGCGCCAGCAGTCACGGCTACACCGATTCCCCGATCAGCCGCCAGAAGCTCTGCGCCAACGGCACCGTGACGAACTGCGGATCCATCCAGTGGGAGCCGCAGTCCGTCGAGGGCCCCAAGGGCTTCCCCGCCGCCGGACCCGCCGACGGAAAGATCTGTTCCGCCGGTCTCACACAGTTCGCCCAGCTCGACGACCCGCGTGGTGGCGCCTGGCCCACCACGAGGCTCACGGCGGGTCAGAGCTACAGCTTCCGCTGGCAGTTCACCGCCCGTCACAGCACCACCGACTTCAAGTACTACATCACCAAGAACGGCTGGAACGGCACCCAGAAGCTCACGCGGGCCGCGCTCGACCCGCAGCCCTTCCTCACCGTCCCGTACAACAACCAGCAGCCGCCGGCCACACTCTCGCACTCCGGGACCATCCCGGCGGGCAAGACCGGCAGGCATGTGATCCTGGCGGTGTGGACGATCGCGGACACCGCGAACGCCTTCTACGCCTGCTCGGATGTTCAGTTCTGACGGGTAGTCACTTATCGTCCGGCGTATGACCGTGGCGGAGCTCGTGCAGCGTCAATGGGGCGATCACAGGGTCGGACTGAGGAGCCACGGAGCGGTCCTCACCCATCACCAGGTCGCCGCCGGCGCCGCCGCGCGGGCCGCGCTGCTCGTCGATCTGCTGCCCCGAGGTGCCGAGCCGCACCTCGGGGTGCTCCTCGACAACACGCCGGAATTCCCGCTCTGGCTGAGCGCGGCGGCCCTCGCCGGGGCCGCCGTCGCCGGCATCAACCCCACCCGCCGGGGCGCCGAACTGGCCCGTGACATCGTCCACACCGACTGCCGTGTCCTGGTCACCCAGCGCGCGTACCTTCCCCTGCTCGACGGGCTCCCCCTGCCGGGCGTACGGGTGCTGGTGACCGACACCGACGCGTACCGCGCACTCCTCGCACCCTTCGGGGGCGCGAAGCCGGGCGAGGCCGTGGCCCGCCCGGTGCGCCCCGACAGCCGGCTGCTCCTCTACTTCACCTCCGGCTCGACCGGCGCTCCCAAGGCGGCGATCTGCAGCCAGGGCCGCCTCGCGGCCGCGGGTGCCTCGCTCGTCTCCCACTTCCGGCTGCGTCCCGAGGACGTGCACTACATCTGCATGCCGATGTTCCACGGCAACGCGGTCATCGCGGACTGGGCCCCGGCGCTCGCCGCCGGAGCCGGCGTGGCGCTGCGCGCCCGGTTCTCGGCCTCCCGCTTCCTGCCGGACGTCCAGGAGTTCGGCGCGACGTACTTCACCTATGTGGGACGGGCGGTGCAGTACCTGCTCGCCACACCGCCCCGCCCCGACGACCGCGAGCACCGGCTGCGCCTCGGCTTCGGTACGGAGGCGGGGGCGGTGGACGCGGCCCGCTTCGAGGAGCGGTTCGGGGTCCGGCTCGTCGAGGGGTACGGCTCCTCCGAGGGCGGCGCGGCGATCCAGCGCACCCCGGACACCCCGACCGGGGCCATCGGCCGGGCGGCGCCCGGTGACGACCTGGTGGTGGTGGACCCGGCGACCGGCGAGGAGTGCGAGACCGCCGTCCTCTCGCCCGAAGGCCGGCTCCTCAACGCCTCCGCGGCCATCGGTGAGCTGGTCAACCGCGGCCGGAGCCCCTTCGAGGGCTACTGGCGCAACCCCGAGGCGGAGTCGGCGCGGCTGCGCGGAGGCTGGTACTGGACCGGCGACCTCTTCTACCGGGACACCGACGGCTTCCTCTACTTCGCGGGGCGGACGGACGACCGGCTGCGCGTGGACAGCGAGAACCTCGCCGCGGCCGTGATCGAGCAGATCCTCTCCCGCTGGGACCGCGCCGCGGGCGTCGCCGTCTACGCGATACCCGACCCGGTCGCGGGGGACCAGGTGATGACCGCGATCGCCCTGCGCGAGGGCGCCGCCTTCGACCCGGCCGCCTTCCAGGATTTCCTCGCGGCCCAGCCGGACCTGGGCACCAAGATGCCGCCGCGGTTCGTACGCCTCGTCCCCGAGCTGCCCCTGACGGCCACGAACAAGATCCACCGAGTGGCGCTGCGCCGGGAGGCCTTCCTCTGCGAGGACCCCGTCTGGTGGCGCCCGGAGGCGGGGAGTCCGTACGAGCGCCTGACGCCGGAGGCGGTCACCTCCCTCCATGCCGCGTACGCCGCCCACGGCCGATCACCCCGAGGCGTCGGCGCCCCGGGGTAGGGCCAGGCATACCCCCGTACACCCACCAGACCGATGGTCCCGCGCGCCGACCGACCCCTACCGTGGGGCCATGGAGCCCCGAACCCCCTGGCAGGCCCTCACCCGGCCCCGATTCCCGCGCGGCGACTGGCCCTGGCGGTCCGCCGGCTACCTCGCCACCGGGGTGATCACCGGCGCGGCCGCCCTCCTGGTCCTGCTCGTCCTCGTCGTCTTCTCCTTCGTGCTCGTCGGGCTCCCGCTCCTCCTCCTGACCGGGGTCGCCCTCGGTGGCATCGAGCGCCGCCGGCTGCGGCTCGTCGACCTCGACCCGGCCGCCGATCCGCACCGGGTCCCCGCCGGCCCCGGCCTGGCCGCCTGGCTCCGCGAACGGGTCAGGGAACAGGCCACCTGGCGGGAGCTCGCGTACGCCGTCCTGCACGCCACCGTCCTGTGGCCGCTCGACCTGATCGTCCTCGCCGTCGCCCTCGGCCTGCCCGCCGCACTGATCAGCGCACCCCTCCAGCTCGCCGCCGACGGCGAGGAGGCCAAGGTCGTCAAGGCGTACCTGGTCACCTCCTATCCACAGGCGTTCGCCGCCGCTCTCCTCGGAGCGGTCCTCCTCGTCGCCCTCCTCTATCCGCTCGCTGCCCTCGCCGGCGCCCGTGCCGCCCTGAGCCGCGCCCTGCTCGCCCCCCGCGAGGCCGAGCTGAGGGACCGGATCGGCGAGGTCACCGCCTCCCGGGCCCGGCTCGTCGACGCCTTCGAGGCCGAGCGGTGCCGCATCGAGCGCGATCTCCACGACGGCGCGCAGCAACGCCTGGTCGCCCTCACCATGACGCTGGGCCTCGCCCGTCTCGACGCCCCGCCGGGACCGCTCGCCGACCAGCTCACCCAGGCCCACGCGGAGGCGGGCCGGGTCCTGACCGAGCTGCGCGAACTCATCCACGGCATCCACCCGCAGGTGCTCGCCGACTACGGCCTGGGCGCGGCCCTCACCGACGCCGCCGACCGCTCCGCCGTCCCCGTCGGCACCGACATCGACCTGCCCCGGCTGTCCACCGCCGTGGAGAGCGCCGGCTACTTCGCCGTCTGCGAGGCCCTCGCCAACATCGGCAAGCACAGCGGCGCCACCGGGGCCCGGATCACCGCGAGCCACGCCTCCCGGCGACTCCGTATCGACATCGAGGACGACGGACGGGGAGGAGCGGATCCGGATCAGGGCAGCGGCCTCACCGGTCTCGCCGACCGGCTCGCCGTCCTCGATGGCACACTGACGATCATCAGCCCGGCCGGCGGCCCGACCCTCCTGCGAGTGGAGATCCCTTGTCCCGCACTGCCCGATCGCTCCGCGTCGTCCTCGCCGAGGACAGCGTCCTCCTCCGCGAGGGGCTGATCGGGCTGCTCGCCCGCTTCGGCCACGAGGTCGTCGCCGCGGTCGGCGACGCCGAGGCACTGCACGCGGCCGTGACCGAGCACGACCCGGACATCGTGGTCACGGACGTCCGGATGCCGCCCGGCTTCCAGGACGAGGGGCTGCGCGCCGCGGTCGCCCTGCGGGCCGACCGCCCCGGTCTGCCCGTCCTCGTCCTGAGCCAGTACGTGCAGCGGACCTACGCCGCAGACCTCCTGGACGCGGGCGACGGCACCGGTGTCGGCTACCTCCTCAAGGACAGGGTCGGCCAGGTCGAGGAGTTCCTGGACGCCCTCACCCGGGTCGCGGAGGGCGGGACGGTCGTGGACCCCGAGGTCGTGCGGCAGCTGCTGCGCCGCCATCGCGACCCGCTGGCGGCGCTGACCCCGCGCGAGCGCGAGGTCCTGGCGCTGGTCGCCGAGGGGCACTCGAACGGGGAGATCGCCCGCCGGCTCGTCGTCACCGAGGCGGCCGTCGGCAAGCACATCGGCAACATCCTGGGGAAGCTGGACCTGCCGCCCGCCGAGGACACCCACCGCCGGGTCCTCGCCGTCCTCACCTACCTGCGGGCGTAGCCGCGGCATGCACGAAGAAGCCCCCCGCCTGCGCGAGGGGCTTCTTCCGTCTGTGCGCCGCCAGGGACTCGAACCCCGGACCCGCTGATTAAGAGTCAGCTGCTCTAACCAACTGAGCTAGCGGCGCCTGCTGACAGAGAAAATACTACCTGGTCCTCAGGGGTGGTTCCGACCACCACCTCCGAGGACCAGGTCACGTGTCTCAGATCGCCAGCGAGAGCACCACGGGAGCCGCCCTGCGGTTCAGGGTGTCCGCCGCCGAGCGCAGTCGGTGGGCGTGCTCGATGGGAAGGGAGAGCGCCAGGCAGCCCACGGCCGCACCGGCCGTCAGCGGAACCGCCGCGCAGACCGTGCCCACGGCGTACTCCTGGAGGTCGAGCACGGGGACCGTCGGCGGCTGGCTGTCCAGCTTGGAGAAGAGCACCTTCTCGTTGGTGATCGTCCGGGAGGTGAGCCGGGCGATCTTGTGGCGCGAGAGGTGGTCCCGGCGGCCGTTCTGGTCCAGCTGGGTCAGCAGGCACTTGCCGACCGCGCTCGCGTGGGCGGCCGAGCGGAAGTCCACCCACTCGTTGACCGCGGGCGTGCGGGGTCCGGCGGCGAACTGGGTGATCTTCACCTCGCCGTCGATGTACCGGCTGATGTAGACCGCGGCGCCGACGGAGTCGCGCAGCTCGGTCAGTGTCTCCTGGAGCTTGCCCTCCAGTGCCTCGCGGCGGGTGAGTCCGGAGCCGAGGAGGACCAGCGAATCGCCGATCACATAGGCGCCGTCGGCGACCTGCTCGACGTACCCCTCACGGCGGAGCATCAGCAGCAGCGAGGACAGATGGGCGACGGGCAGACCGGTCTCACGAGCGATCTGGACGTCCGTCACCCCGCCACCGTGCCGTGAGACCGTCTCAAGGACGCGCAGGGCGTATTGCACCGAGTGGAACGGCGCGGTGGGCTCGGGCTTCAGCGCCACGGTTTCCCCCTACCAGGTTGTGACCGCAAGCTTCCGTACCACGATAGCCGCCAAGGCCCCTTTTCGGGGCGGCTGTTGGCGAGAATAGTGCGGCGGGGCCCCCGGGGACGGGGGGGGGGGCCCCCCCCCGCGATACACGCGTCAAACGTTTTTAACGGGGGCAGTGGGTGTGAGAAACCCCCCCCGCAACACAGAGGAAAACGGAGGGGCGGGTGGGGGTGA
>NZ_JBHWBS010000016.1:86905-96750 GCF_042735655.1 Streptomyces sp. NPDC059567
CCCCAGCGTCATACGCTGGGGCGCACCACCCTGGCATATGCCAGAGTCAAAGGTGTACCGCAGAGTCTGAGGTCAGAGCACCGCGCCGAGAAACTCGCGAGTACGCGGATGCTCGGGATCCGAGAAGATTTTTTCTGGCGAACCGGACTCGATCACCCTTCCCGCGTCGAACATCAGGACCTCGTCCGAGATGTCCCGGGCGAAGTTCATCTCGTGCGTCACACAGATCATGGTGATGTCCGTCGACTCGGCGATCTCCCGGAGCAGATCCAGCACTCCCGCCACGAGCTCGGGGTCGAGGGCCGAGGTCACCTCGTCGAGCAGCAGCACCTTCGGCTCCATCGCCAACGCCCGTGCGATGGCGACCCGCTGCTGCTGGCCACCGGACAGCTGCGCGGGCCTGGCCTCGCACTTGTCGGCCAGGCCGACCATGTCGAGCAGTTCCCGCCCGCGCGCCTCTGCCTCCTCGCGGCTCTTCCCGAGGACCCGGACGGGAGCCTCGGTGATGTTGCGCAGAACGTCCATGTGAGGGAAGAGGTTGAAGTGCTGGAAGACCATTCCGATCTTCTTCCGCGCCTCGCGCCGGTGCTTCTCGTCGGCCGGATGCAGTGTTCCGCCGTTGACCCGAATGGTGCCCTTGTCGGGTTTCTCCAGGGTCATCAGGAGTCGAAGGATCGTCGTCTTTCCGGAACCGGAGGGTCCGATCAGCGTGACGTGCTTGCCGGGGCGGACGGAGAAATTGAGATCGTCGAGGACCGTCTGGTCGCCGAAGCTCTTGGTGACGTTCTCGAAGCGAATGAGGGCATTCTCGGAATCAGTGGACAAGACGGCGCTCCAGAGTGCGGACGAGAAGAGAAGCGGGATACGCGATCAGGACAAAGGCCACACCGATCACCGTGAGCGGCTCGGTGTACTGGAAGGTGGCCGCCGATTCCAGCCGGGACTGCTGGAGGAGCTCCAGCACGCTGATACCGGCCAGCAGCGGGGTGTCCTTCAGCATCGCGATGACGTAGTTGCCGAGCGCGGGCGCGATCCGGCGCAGGGCCTGCGGCAGGATCACCGTCAGCCAGGTCCGGTGGCGCGGCAGGCTGAGCGCCTTCGCCGCCTCCCACTGCCCGACGGGCACGGCGTCGATGCCGGCCCGGTAGACCTGCGCGGTGTACGTCGAGTAGTGCAGCCCGATCGCGAGCGTGCCGGTGGTCAGGGCGGAGAACTGGACGCCCCACTCCGGCAGCACGAAGAAGAGGAAGAAGAGCTGCACGAGCAGCGGGGTGGTGCGGATGAACTCGGTGACGGCGTGCACCGGCCAGCGCACCAGCCGGCTGCGGGCCCGGAAGCCCAGCGCCCACACCAGACCCAGTGAGAACGAGATCAGCGAGCCGAGCACCAGCACCTGGAGCGTGACGAGCAGGCCGTCCCAGAAGCGCGGCATGAAGTCCGCCACCGCGGACCAGTCCCAGTTCACTTCGCCACCACCCCCAGGTTCGCCTTGCCGCGTTGCTCCAGCGCCTTCATGGAGCGGGTGATCACCAGCGCGATCACGAAGTAGACGACCAGGGTCACGGTGTAGATCCCGCCGCTCTCCTGGGTCGCGAGCCGCACGAGGTACGCGGCGAAGGAGACGTCCCCGACACCGAGCAGCGAGACCAGGGCGGTGCCCTTGAGCAGCTCGACCAGCAGATTGCAGAAGGACGGGATCATCTCGGGCACGGCCTGCGGGAGGAGCACGAGCCGCAGTCGCTGCCAGGGTGTGAGGCTGAGCGCGATGCCCGCCTCGCGCTGCGCCTTCGGTACGGCGTTCAGGGCGCCGCGCACGATCTCGGCGCCGTAGGCACCGTAGGAGAGGCCGAGCGCGAGGATCGCCGCCCACATCGGGACGAGCTGCCAGCCGACCAGTGGCGGCAGCACGAAGAACAGCCAGAACATCAGGATCAGCGCGGAAGTGCCGCGGAAGACCTCGGTGTAGAACCCGGCCAGGAAGCGGACGGCGCGGGAGCGGTGGGTACGGGCGGTGCCGACGGTGAACGCGACCACGGCGGCGAGCGCGGCGGAGGCGAACAGCAGCTGGAGGGTGATCCAGATGCCGGGCAGGACCCAGTTCTGCCAGAGTCCGGCGGTCATCGGCACAGCTCCTCGGCGGTCATGGTGGTCATCTCGGCCTCGGTGAAGCCGAAGCGCCGCAGGATCCGGAAGAGCTCGCCGCTCTTCTTCATCCGGTGCAGCTCGGTGTTGAAGGCGTCGCGCAGCGCGGTGTCGGTGGGGCGGAAGGCGAAGCCGCCGCCGTCGATCTTCTTCTCGCCGTCGACGACGGTGGCGAAGGGCTCGGTGGCCTCGGCCTTCGAGGACTTGCGGACGACCGAGCGGGCGGTCAGCGCGGTGCCGGCGAAGACGTCGACGCGACCGGACTCGACCGCGTTCAACCCGGCGACCTGGTCCTGGAGGATCACGATGTCCTTCTCCGGGTACCCGGCGGCGACGGCGTACGCGATCTGGGCGTAGCCGCTGCCCGTGGCGAAGCGCGCCTTGGCGCGCACCACGTCCTCGTACGAGCGGAGGTTCTTCGGGTTGCCCTTGCGGACGACGAAGGAATCGAGCATCTGGTACTCGGGGTCGGCGAAGAGCACCTGGGCGCAGCGGTCCTTGTTGATGTACATCCCTGCCGAGACGACGTCGAACTGCTGGGAGTTGAGCCCGGGTATGAGCGAGGCGAAGTCGGTGGCCACCGGCTGGACGCGGGTGATGCCGAGCCTGCCGAAGATCACCCGGGCGAGCTCGGGCGCCTCGCCGGTGAAGGCGCCCTGCTCGTCGACGTAGCCGTACGGCACCTCGCCCGCGATGCCGAGGCGGACCGTGTCCTGGGATCTGAGCCGGCCGAGCGTGTCTCCGGAGGCGACGCGGGCGCAGCCGGCCGCGCCGGCCGCCGCCGCGGCCGCCGTTCCCCACAGCATCGTCCGCCGCCGTATCTGTTGCGTTGTTCGAGGCATGGGCGCGCGGCTACCCGAAGCTGAACAGGTCATTCCTGCCGACCCCCGGAATAACCGGAGACAGCCTCCTGTTCTCTTACCCCGTACGTACTACTGGCAGAAGGGTCGTCAACGGTGAGCGACGCGATTCGGGGCACGGCACTCGGGGACTCTCCCGTACCGCTGTCCGTACTGGACCTGGTGACCGTCGGCAGCGGACGGACCGCGAGCCAGGCGCTGGCCACCAGCGTCGAGATCAGCAAGCTCGCCGAGCGGCGCGGCTACCACCGCCACTGGGTCGCCGAGCACCACTCCATGCCCGGTGTCGCCTCTTCCTCGCCGGCCGTGATCCTGGCCCATCTGGCCGCCCACACGCGCCGTATCCGGCTCGGCTCGGGCGGTGTCATGCTCCCCAACCACGCCCCGCTGGTGATCGCCGAGCAGTTCGGCACGCTGGAGGCGTTCGCCCCGGGCCGGGTCGACCTCGGGCTCGGCCGCGCGCCGGGCACGGACGGTGCCACGGCCGCCGCCCTGCGCAGGACCCAGACCCTGAACGAGGGTGCGGACGACTTTCCTCAGCAGCTCGCGGAGCTGACGCGGTTCCTGGACGACGACTTCCCGGACGGTCATCCGTACGCCCGGATCCATGCCGTGCCCGGTCCCGTGCAGGGCCCCTCCGGGCGGCCGCCGGTCTGGCTGCTCGGCTCCTCCGGCTTCAGCGCCCGCCTCGCCGGGATGCTCGGCTTGCCGTTCGCCTTCGCCCACCACTTCTCGGCCCAGAACACGATCCCCGCGCTCGACCTCTACCGGGACTCCTTCCGGCCCTCGGAGGTCCTCGACGCGCCGTACGCGCTCATCGGTGTCGCGGCCCTCGCCCACGAGGACCCGAAGGAGGCCCGCCGTCAGGTCATGACGGGCGCGCTGTCGATGCTGCGACTGCGCACCGGGCGGCCGGGTCTGATCCCGACCCCGGAGGAGGCGGAGGCGTATCCCTTCAGCCCGACGGAGCGGGACTTCGTGGACAGCTGGCTGGCGAACATCGTCTTCGGCACACCGGACGAGGTGCGGACAGGTCTGGACGATCTGCGCAAGCGGACCGGCGCCGACGAGCTGATGATCACGGCCAACGCGCACGGCGGCGATGTCCGGCTGCGGAGCTACGAGTTGATCGCGGACGCGTACGGGATGCCGGAACTCGGCTGAGAATCGTGGAGGTTGGTTCGGTCCGGAAGGACTGGCTCCGATCCCCCTAAGTGAACCTTAAACCGCTCGTCACCTGTGGTGGCGGGCGGTTCGTTTCTGTGCTGCACCGCTCTGACAAGGCCTTTCTCCTGCCGATTGGTCTAGTCCTCAATCTGGTTCAGACCATTGACGTGCTGTTCACACAGGGGCTATCACTTCACCAACTCCCGTCTCGCGTCACCCCCTCGGAGGCCGAACGTGCACCCCCGTAAGCCATTGATCGCCGCGCTCGTGAGCACGGCCCTCGCCGCAGGCGCGCTCGCCGCGACCGTCGGAATCGGCTCCGCCTCGGCAGCCGGCACCGCCACCACCGCCGCAGCGGCCGCCGACGGCAACGTCCGCATCGCGTACTACGACCAGTGGAGCGTGTACGGGAACGCCTTCTACCCCAAGCACCTCGACACCCGGGGCATCGCGAGCAAACTGGACATCATCAACTACTCGTTCGGCAACATCCACCCCACCGAACTCACCTGCTTCGAGGCCAACAAGGCCGCGGGTGACGACAACAACCCCAACGCGGGCGACGGTGCGGGCGACTCCTATGCCGACTACCAGAAGTCCTTCAGCGCGGCGGACAGTGTGGACGGCGTCGCCGACACCTGGAACCAGCCGATCGTGGGCGTCTTCAACCAGTTCAAGGAGCTGAAGGCGAAGTACCCCCACCTGAAGATCAACATCTCGCTCGGCGGCTGGACCTACTCCAAGTTCTTCCACGACGCGGCGAAGACCGACGCGAGCCGCAAGAAGCTGGTCTCCTCCTGTATCGACCAGTACCTCAAGGGCAACCTCCCGGTCGAGGGCGGATTCGGCGGCCCCGGAACCGCCGCCGGCATCTTCGACGGCATCGACATCGACTGGGAGTACCCCGGCTCCGCCAACGGCCACCTCGGCAACCACTACGGCCCCGAGGACAAGCAGAACTTCACCCTGCTCCTCGCCGAGTTCCGCAAGCAGCTCGACGCGTACGGCACGGCCAACGGCGGCAAGAAGTACCTGCTGACCGCGGCCCTCCCGGCCGGCCAGGACAAGATCAAGTACATCGAGACGGACAAGATCGGCGCGTACCTCGACTACGCGAACATCATGACGTACGACATGCACGGCGCCTGGGACGGCGACGGGCCGACGTACCACCAGTCGCCGCTGTACTCCGGCTCGAACGACCCGACCGACCCCATCGCGCCGGGCACCGAGAAGTACTCGATCGACAACGCGATCGACTCCTGGATCGACGGCAAGCCCGCCTACGGCATCGCCGGCGGCTTCCCTGCCAACAAGCTGACGCTCGGCTACGAGTTCTACTACCGCGGCTGGAAGGGCGTCCCGGCGGGCTCCGCCGGCGGCCTCGCCCAGAGCGCGACCGGCGGCTCGAACGCCCGCCCGCTCAGCCAGCAGGCCGGCATCGCCCACTACAAGGAGCTCGGCGGCATCGTCGACAACACGGCGACGACCTTCTGGGACGACCAGGCGAAGTCCTCGTACTTCTACAAGGACGGCGAGTTCTTCACCGGCCTGAACCAGCGGTCCATCCAGGCCCGGGTGGACTACGGCAAGCAGCGCGGCCTGGCCGGGGCGATGATGTACTCGCTCCTCGGTCTGGACAACAACATCACCCTGCTGAACCAGATCAGCGACGCGCTCGGCGGCACCACCACCCCGCCGACCACCCCGCCCACGACGCCTCCGACCACGCCGCCCACGACCCCGCCGACGACGCCTCCGACCGGCTGCGGCTCCGTCCCGGCGTATGTGGCAGGCACTGTCTACACCGGCGGCAGCGTGGTCTCCCACAACGGCCGCAAGTGGCTGGCCCAGTGGTGGACCCAGAACGAGACGCCGGGCACGACCGGCGAGTGGGGCGTCTGGAAGGACCAGGGCGCCTGCTAGCTCCCCGCTGAGCACCACATGACCACTGCCCCCGCCCGGAATGTCCCTCCGGCCGGGGGCAGTTCCATGCCCCTGCCCGGACGGCCCGGGCGGCTCGCACCGGCAGCCGGCGGTTCACGCCGGCAGCGGGCCGCTCAGACCGACAGCGTCGTGGATCCGATCAGCTCCGCGATACGGTCCGGGGCCACCGCGCGCGAATAGAGCCAGCCCTGCCCCGTGTCACAGCCGATGCGCCGCAGCCGGGTCGCCTGCCCGGAGGTCTCCACGCACTCGGCGGTGACCGTGAGCCCCAGCCGGTGGGCGAGTTGCACCAGGGCCTCGACGATCAGCTCGTCCGCCGGATTGGCGTGCGCCTCGTCCTGGAAGCCGCGGACGAACGAGCCGTCCAGCTTGAGCACCGAGACGGGCAGCCGGCTCAGATACGCCAGGTTCGAATAGCCGGTGCCGAAGTCGTCGATCGCGATCCGCACCCCCATGTCGCTCAGCGCCTGCAGCGCCTGGAGCGGCCGGCCCGCCGAGCCCATCACCGCGGACTCGGTCAGCTCCAGCTGGAGCAGATGCGGCGCGAGCCCGGTCTCCGCCAGGATGCCCGCCACGTCCGCCACCAGGTCCGAGTCCCAGACCTGCCGTACGGCCACGTTGACGCTCACGAACAGCGGCCGCTCGCGCGGATGGTCCTTCTGCCACTGCCGGGCCTGCGTGCATGCCGTGCGCAGCACCCACCGCCCCAGCTCCACGATCGAGCCGTCCTCCTCGGCGATCCCGACGAACCGATTCGGCGGAAGCGTGCCGAACTGCGGGTGGTTCCAGCGCACCAGTGCCTCCACCCCGTGCACCGCGCCGTCGGCGAGACCCACCAGCGGCTGGTACTCCAGTGCGAACTCCCCGCGCTCCACGGCCGGTCGGAGCGTGGAGGAGAGCGCCTGCCGTGTCATCCGGTGCGCGTTGCGCTCGGGGTCGAAGAGGGTCCAGCGGGCCTTGCCGTCGGCCTTCGCCCAGTACAGCGTGGTGTCCGCGGCCTGCATCAGCCCCGTCGCGGTCGTCCCGCGGGCGCCCCGCTCCACCACTCCGATCGAGGCCGAGACCGAGAGCCGCTGGCCGGCCAGGTCGAAGGGCTGCTGGAGCGCGCAGAGCACGGACTGCGCCAGATCCGCGAGCTGTTCGGTCCCCGCGGAGTCCTCGACGAGGATCGCGAACTCGTCGCCGCCGAGCCGTGCCACCAGGTGTCCACCGCTCCTGGTGTATCCGTCGTTGTCCGCGCACTCCGTCAGGCGCGCGGCCACGGCGGCGAGCAGCCGGTCGCCGATCCGGTGCCCCATGGTGTCGTTCACGGCCTTGAAGCCGTCGAGATCGAGGTAGCAGAGACCGATCCGCCCTGTTCCGCCATGCCCGTACGACGAGTACGACTCGTGCGACAGGTGTGACGATCGGATGTCGGGGAGTTCGTCCTCCTGCGAGGCCGTCTCCAGGGCCGCCGAAAGCCGCTCGAAGAACAGCGTGCGGTTGGGCAGCCGCGTCACCGGGTCGTGCATCTGGAGGTGGCGCAGCCGGGCCTGGAGCTCGCGCCGGTCGCTGATGTCCGCGATCGAGAGGAGGACGCGGCGGCTGTCGGGCACGGGGGAGACGGTGACCTCGGCCCAGAGCGAGCGTCCGTCGGGGTGCTTGAGCCGGCGCGTGCAGCGGAAGCGGGAACGGCGGCCGCGCAGCACCTCGCGGTACGCATGCCAGGTGCGGCCGTCGGCGGCGAGGTCGACGAGGTCGGCGGCGGCCTGCTCGGTGAGCGTGTCGGCCTCGGTGCCGAGGAGGGTGCCGAGCGCGTCGTTGGCGGCGACGACGAGGCCGTTCTGGTCGACCACGGCCATGGCGAGCTGGGCCGCCCGGAAGGCGGCGCGGTAGTCGTGGAGTTCGGCGTCGATCGGGAGCGCGTCATGACGCTCCGTGATCGGGGGCGCGGGCTCCCGTGCGGGCGAGAGCTGGGTGTGCACCGGTCCTTCGGGGGTTCCGCTCACCGCTCGCTCCCGTAGTGCAGTTGGGCCGTACAGGCGTGGTCGGGATGGGGTCGGCCAAGGAAAGTGTGCCGATCATAGGGGCAGCCCCGGGGGCTATTCCAGCTCCGTGGGCCGCCTCCCGCCCGACCGGGGGGTGAGTCTCCCCGCCGCGCACCCCTGGCCGATCGTTTCTGCGCGGGTCTGACGCGGGACGTCGGGGGCCTGACCGATTGTGACGTTCCGTGAGCTATTGAGGGCGCGTGTCGCGTCGACGCCATGTCGTGCGCTCACCCGACTGGGGCAGCGGAAAAGTGCGAAACGGCTCAAACCGTCACAAGGTGGGTGAGGTATCCCCGATTCAGGAGCCGGAGGTCCACGTGAGGGGTCAGCAGACACCCGAGGGAGTGGAGCGGCCGCGCCTGCGTGCCTCCGCGGCGGCCTTCACCTCCCTCGTGGCGCTCGCCGCGACCGGGCTCGTGGCGGGACCCGCCGTGGGCGCGCCCGCGGCCGGTCCCTGCGCCCTGCCGCGTACCGCCGCCCATCACTCCCTGGGCCTCGACACCTGGAACGGCTCGTACCCCCAGCCCGTCCGCTCCCTGGACGCGGTCATGATCTTCCTGTCCTTCCCCGACTCCACCCCGCTGACCAGCACCGACGAGCTGGCGGCCGACCACTTCCCCAGCACGAGCGAGTTCTTCCGGCGCGCCTCGTACGGCCAGTTCGCCCTGCGCCCCGACACCCGGCGCGAGTGGACCCCGATGCCGCAGGCCTCCACCGCCTACGCCATACAGCGCGACTGGGAGGCGGGGAAGCGCGCGGCCTATCTGCGGGACGCGCTCGCGGCGGCGGACGACCAGGTCGACTTCTCGCGGTACGACATCGTCTACCTGGTCGCCGACCCGGACGCGCCGGGCGTGGACTCCGACGCCACGAAGGTCGTCAACCTGGAGTCCCCGCTGACCGCGGACGGCACGGAGATCAAGCGGGTCGTCACCGTCTTCGAGCGGCACCCCCCGGACCGCAATGTGCTGGCCCACGAGACGGGTCACGTCTTCGACCTGCCCGACCTCTACCACCGGCCCATGGACGGCAAGGGCGACTGGGACACCCATGTGGGGGACTGGGACGTCATGGGCAGCCAGTTCGGTCTCGCCCCGGACCTCTTCGGCTGGCACAAGTGGAAGCTGGGCTGGCTGGAGCGGAGCAATGTGATCTGCGTACAGGAGCCGGGCACCCGGCTGCTCAGCCTGGAGTCGATGGCGGCGGCTCCAGTGGTCGGCGGCACGGTCGGCAAGCGGCTCGCGGTCGTACGGACGGGGACGGGCACCGCGCTCGCGATCGAGGCGCGCGGCTCGACCGGCAACGATCAGGACACCTGCACGGAGGGTGTGCTGATCTACCGCGTACGGAACGAGGCGGCGTCCGGGGACGGCCCGGTCGAGGTCGTGGACACCCATCCGAAGACCGAGGCCTGCTGGGACCGCTCGGTGTACCCGCCGCTGGCGGACGCGCCGCTCGGGATCGGGGAGTCGTTCACGGTGCCGGAGGAGGGTGCCCGGGTGGAGGTGGTGGACCGGACGCCGGCGGGTGCGTGGACGGTGAAGGTGACGCTGCCGGAGGACACCTGAGGCGCCTGTCCGGGAACACAAAGAAGCCCCTCGCTTCCGCGAGGGGCTTCTTCCGTCTGTGCGCCGCCAGGGACTCGAACCCCGGACCCGCTGATTAAGAGTCAGCTGCTCTAACCAACTGAGCTAGCGGCGCC
>NZ_JBHWBS010000017.1:0-8265 GCF_042735655.1 Streptomyces sp. NPDC059567
CGTCAACATCGGCAAGCCCGGCGAGGACGCCTGGTTCCCCCGCTCCCCGCGCCTGACCTTCGACGAGGTCGTCACCACCGTCTGACCCGTACGGCATACGGCAGAACCCCCGGACTCCATGAGTCCGGGGGTTCTCGCGTTTCCGAGCCCGTATCCGAGCGGAATGCCTACGCCTTCTTGGACTGCAGCGCGCCCGCCATCTCGGCCAGCCGCTCGAACGAGGCCGTCCCGGTCACGACCGTCGTGGCGCCGCCGTCCGTGCGGACCAGGGCGTCGTACTTCGGCCCCTCCCAGCGCTGCCAGACCTGACCGGCGACCGTCTGGGTCTTCCCGGAGTCCGTGGCCTGCTGGGTGACGTCGGGGACGTACTTCTTCGGCTCCTCCGTCGACTGGTGGATCGCCACGTACTGGGTGTCCGGGTCGAGGAAGCCCAGCTGCCAGGCGTCGTGCTGCTCGCGCTTGTACGAGACCACGGTCGCCTTCCAGTCCTCGCCGAGCCCCTCGGGGGCCAGCACCGCGTACGGCGCCGCCCGCTGTGCCGTCAGGAGCTCGACCCGGTAGTCCTTCGCCTGGACCGGGTTCGCGTCCTCGTCGTGCGGGATGAAGAGATACATCACGCCCGCGGCGACCATGATCACGCCGAGGGACTGGAACATCCCGCGTACCGTCTGCCTGCCTCGCATACCTGCCACGCCCCCATGGTCGCATCATGGTGTTGTGCTCATACGTGGGCCCCTCTGCTCAATTTGTCGACGTACCGATAGAGTCGCAGCACCCTCTTTATTCCGGCCGTCGCCGTACAGAAAGGTGCGCTCCGATGACCGAGCATTCCCTGCCGTCCGAGCTTGAGGTCTCCCCCGAGGCCCCTGACCGCAACCTCGCCCTGGAACTCGTCCGGGTGACCGAGGCCGCCGCCATGGCAGCCGGCCGCTGGGTCGGGCGCGGTGACAAGATCGGCGCGGACGGCGCCGCGGTCAATGCGATGCGGACGCTGATCTCGACCGTCTCGATGAACGGCGTCGTCGTCATCGGCGAGGGCGAGAAGGACGAAGCCCCCATGCTGTTCAACGGCGAGCGGGTCGGAGACGGGACCGGCGCCGAGGTGGACATCGCCGTCGACCCGATCGACGGCACCACGCTGAACGCCAAGGGCATGCCGAACGCGATCGCCGTCCTGGCCGCCGCCGACCGCGGCACCATGTTCGACCCGTCCGCGGTCTTCTACATGGACAAGCTGGTCACCGGCCCCGAGGCCGCCGACTTCGTCGACATCAACGCGCCCGTCTCGGTCAACATCCGCCGGGTCGCCAAGGCCAAGAACATGTCCCCCGAGGACGTCACGGTCGTGATCCTGGACCGCCCGCGTCACGAGGGCATCGTCAAGGAGATCCGCGAGACCGGCGCCCGGATCAAGTTCATCACCGACGGGGACGTCGCGGGCTCGATCATGGCCGTCCGCGAAGGCACCGGCGTCGACCTGCTCCTCGGCATCGGCGGCACGCCCGAGGGCATCATCTCGGCCTGCGCCATCAAGTGCCTCGGCGGTGTCATCCAGGGCAAGCTGTGGCCCAAGGACGACGCCGAGCGCCAGAAGGCGATCGACGCGGGGCACGACCTGGACCGCGTGCTGTCAACGAACGACCTGGTCAGCGGCGAGAACGTGTTCTTCGTCGCCACCGGCATCACCGACGGCGAGCTGCTGCGCGGCGTCCGTTACCGCTCGGAGACCGCGACCACGTCGTCGCTGGTGATGCGGTCGAAGTCCGGCACGATCCGGCAGATCGACTCCACGCACCGGCTGTCGAAGCTGCGCGCCTACAGCAAGATCGACTTCGACCGGGCGAAGTAGCGGAGCGACCGCCGGAACGAGCGGCAGCGGTACGAAGAGGGGCGCCCCCATGTGCGGTGGGGGCGCCCCTTCTCGTACGGCCGGAAGCCCGGAGCCGGAAGCTGAGCCGGAAGCCCGGAGCCGGAAGCTGAGCCGCGAGCCCGGAGCAGTCAGCCCCGTGCCGGAGGCCCGAAGCCGTCAGCCCCATGCCGGAAGCCTGGGCCCGTCAGCCCGGAGCCATCAGCCCCGCGCCGTCAGCAAACCCGCGCCGTCAGCCCGCCGCGGCGATGCGGTCCGCTGCCGCCGCCTTCTTGAGCTCCACCTCGCGCCGCCGGCGCCGGGCGAGGACGACACGGCGCTCGGCCGCGGTCAGCCCGCCCCAGACGCCGTACGGCTCCGGCTGGAGCAGCGCGTGCTCCCGGCACTCGACCATGACGGGACAGCGGGCACAGACCTGCTTGGCGGCCTCCTCACGCGACAGTCTGGCGGCGGTCGGCTCCTTGGAGGGGGCGAAGAACAGCCCGGCTTCGTCCCGGCGGCACACCGCCTCCGTGTGCCAGGGGCCGGCCTCGTCCTCCCGCGCGGGAGCGCGCTGGGACGGCACGGCGGCGACCTGGAGGGGCTGATGCGGCAGTTGCAGCACGGTCTACTCCTGACGACGGCTTCGCGAGCGAGAGACGATGCACCAGCCCTACCCGCTGTGCGCACGCCTATGCACTGCGTGCCGCCGAGTTCCGGAGTGCGGAACGTCAGGAGCGAAATCCGGTCAGGGGCACCCGCGGATCCGCTCGGCGGCCGAGGTGCTCCCGGGGCGCGTCAGTGGCCCAGGTGCTTGCGGAGCCGGTCCTGGAGGTCGGTGATCCACTTGCCGCGCTTGGGCTTCGCCTCGACGTTGCCGAAGACCGAGTAACCGTTGATCACGACGACCGGGGCCTGCGGGTCGGCGGCCTCAAGGTTCACGACCTCGAAGTTGCCGAAGACCCCGGTGCCGTTGCCGCGCAGGCTGATGTTCTCCGGGACGCGCACCTCGACGTTGCCGAAGATCGACGTGGCGTTGATGGTGGTCAGCCGCTGGGCGAAGAGCGCCTCGGTCAGGTCGATCTCGATGTTGCCGAAGAGCGCGAAGGCGTTGGTCCTGCGGCCCACCCGCCAGCGGCCCTTGCGGGTGGTGCTGGAGAAGACCGCGATCAGGTTGTCGGCGGGGCCCGAGGCGTCGTCGGGACCGTACGAGTAGGAGTGCTCGGGCTCGCGACGGACGCCGGAGCCGGCGGGAAGGTCGCGGACGATCGGCTCCAGCTCGCCGACGGTCTTGGCGCGGTAGACCGCGTCGATCCGCTCCGAGTGCTCCTCGGCGTCGAGCCGCCCCTCGGCCAGAGCGTCGCGGAGGATGTCCGCGATCCGGTCCCGGTCGGCGTCCGAGGCGCGCAGGGAGTCCCCCGGAGCGGCGGGAGCCGGCGGAGCGGGAGCCGGCTCGGCGGGAGCGACCGGCTTCTGGGGCTGCTTTTCGAGGTCCACGACGCCAGCGTAGCGAAACGCGATAGATCGCGACTAGGGGGCACGACCGAGAGTCGCCACTCCTGGACACATGTCCATGTACTCTGGACACATGTCCAACATCCTTGCGAACGTCGCCGTCGGCCTGGTCGCCGCCCTGCACGCGTACATCCTGGTTCTGGAGATGTTCCTCTGGGAGCGCCGACCCGGGCGCGAACTGTCCGGTTTCGACGCGGCCATGGCCCGCGCGACGGCACCCCTCGCCGCCAACCAGGGGCTGTACAACGGCTTCCTCTCCGCCGGTCTGGTGTGGGGCCTGATCGCCGACGACCCCACCGGGTACCGGGTCCGGATCTTCTTCCTCTCCTGCGTGGTGATCGCCGGGGTGTACGGCGGCCTCACCGCCAACCGCCGGATCCTGCTCGTCCAGGCCCTGCCCGGGGCCCTCGCCCTGGCAGCCGTACTGTGGGCGGGGTGACCAGCCCGACCACCGATCCCCGCGCCGCCCGGACCCGCGCCAAGCTGCGCGCCGCCCTCCTGGAGGAGTGCGCCGAACGCCCCCTGGACGAGGTCGGGGTCGCCGCACTGGTCCGCCGGGCCGGGATCGGCCGGGCCACGTTCTACCTGCACTACACCGACCTCCAGGCCCTCGCCGTCGACGCCTGCGCCGATGTCGTGAGGGAAGCGGTCGACGCCCTGCATGCCTGGCGCGGCACGCCCGCCCCGGACGCCCCGCCGGCCGCCCTGCCCGCCTTCTTCGCCGAGGTCGCCCCGCATGCACCGCTCTACCGGAGCCTGCTGCGCCCCGGGGGCGGCGGCCCGCTCGGCGAGCTGCTCCACCAGGAGCTCCGCGCATACAGCCGCCGCGAGCGCGAACTGGCCGGGGCCCCCGAGCCCGATCTCGTGGCCTCGGCGGTGGCGGCGACGTTCGCGGGCCTGCTGGCGGACTGGCTGCACGGCCTGATCGAAGCGACGCCGGAGGAGATCGCGGCCCGCACCTGGCGCCTGCTGATCGCCCTGCACCGGACGCCGCTGGGGTGAGGGCCCGCCCCGTGCTCCACATCGGCAGGGTCCGCGTTCCAAGTGAGCCTTACCTCACAGGATCGGGCCCCGGGCCGCGCTCTACGCTGGAAGGCGCGCCGCCAATGGAGGTGGCGCTGCTGTCTGCCGAGTGAGGAATGGCTGCCGTCATGCCAGAGTTTGCGTACTCCGATCTGCTCCCGCTGGGAGAGGACACCACGCCCTACCGCCTGGTGACCTCCGAAGGTGTCTCCACCTTCGAGGCCGACGGCCGTACGTTCCTCAAGGTCGAGCCGGAGGCGCTGCGCAAGCTCGCCGCCGAGGCCATCCACGACATCCAGCACTACCTGCGCCCGGCCCACCTGGCCCAGCTGCGCAGGATCATCGACGACCCGGAGGCGTCGAGCAACGACAAGTTCGTCGCGCTCGATCTCCTCAAGAACGCGAACATCGCCGCCGCGGGCGTCCTCCCGATGTGCCAGGACACCGGCACCGCGATCGTCATGGGCAAGCGCGGCCAGAACGTGCTCACCCGGGGCGGCGACGAGGAAGCCCTGTCGCGCGGCATCTACGACGCGTACACCAAGCTCAACCTGCGGTACTCGCAGATGGCCCCGCTGACCATGTGGGAGGAGAAGAACACCGGCTCGAACCTGCCCGCGCAGATCGAGCTGTACGCGACGGACGGCGGCGCGTACAAGTTCCTCTTCATGGCCAAGGGCGGCGGCTCCGCCAACAAGTCCTTCCTCTACCAGGAGACGAAGGCCGTGCTCAACGAGGCGAGCATGATGAAGTTCCTGGAGGAGAAGATCCGCTCGCTCGGTACGGCGGCCTGCCCGCCGTACCACCTGGCGATCGTCGTCGGCGGCACGTCGGCCGAGTTCGCGCTGAAGACCGCGAAGTACGCGTCCGCCCACTACCTGGACGAGCTGCCGGCCGAGGGCTCCGAGCTCGGCCACGGCTTCCGGGACAAGGAGCTGGAGGACAAGGTCTTCGAGCTGACGCAGAAGATCGGCATCGGCGCGCAGTTCGGCGGAAAGTACTTCTGCCACGACGTCCGGGTCGTCCGTCTGCCGCGCCACGGCGCCTCGCTGCCCGTCGCGATCGCCGTCTCCTGCTCCGCCGACCGCCAGGCCGTCGCGAAGATCACCGCCGAGGGCGTCTTCCTCGAGCAGCTGGAGACCGACCCGGCGCGCTTCCTGCCGGAGACGACGGACGAGCACCTCGACGAGGCCTCCGACGTGGTGAAGATCGACCTCAACCAGCCGATGGACGAGATCCTCGCCGAGCTGACGAAGTACCCGGTCAAGACCCGCCTCTCGCTCACGGGCCCGCTGGTCGTGGCGCGCGACATCGCGCATGCCAAGATCAAGGAACGGCTGGACGCGGGCGAGGAGATGCCGCAGTACCTGAAGGACCACCCGGTCTACTACGCCGGCCCGGCGAAGACCCCCGAGGGCTACGCCTCCGGCTCCTTCGGCCCGACGACGGCCGGCCGGATGGACTCGTACGTCGAGCAGTTCCAGGCGGCGGGCGGCTCGAAGGTCATGCTCGCCAAGGGCAACCGCAGCAAGCAGGTCACGGACGCATGCGGCGGCCACGGCGGCTTCTACCTGGGCTCGATCGGCGGCCCGGCGGCGCGGCTGGCGCAGGACTGCATCAAGAAGGTCGAGGTCGTCGAGTACGAGGAGCTCGGCATGGAGGCGGTCTGGAAGATCGAGGTCGAGGACTTCCCGGCGTTCATCGTGGTGGACGACAAGGGCAACGACTTCTTCCAGAACCCGGCCCCGGAACCGACGTTCACCCACATCCCGGTGCGCGGTCCGGGGCTGGGCTAGGGCATACGGGGCCGGTTCGGGCCCCTGATTCACGGAGCCTTCCGCGGGGGGGGCGCCCCGGGGGGCCCCCCCCCCGTTGTCTTCCGGGAGGCTCACACCGCCGACCGGCCGCCCTCCTGGGCGCCGTCGGCTTCCTGCGCGGCCATGACCTCGTCGCCGTGCTCGAAGGCCCATGCCCCGATGGCGTCGATCGGGGCCAACAAGGTCCGGCCCAGCGGGGTGAGCCGGTACTCGACTCGCGGTGGCGCCCCGGGATGGGCCTGTCGTGTCACCAGGCCGTTGAACTGGAGGCGTCGAAGCGTCTCCGTGAGGACCTTCGAGCTGATGCCCCCGATCCGCTCCCGCAGCTCCACCGGGCGCGTGGGGCCGTCCCGCAGCGCCCAAAGCACCACGGCGTTCCATGTGTTGGACAGCAGGTCGAAGGCGAGGCGAGCCCGGCAGTCGGCGAGGAAGGTGTCGGTCGTCACGCACCACATGGTGCCCGACGGGGCTCCTAGCGTGTTCCTGGAACAGCAGGCACAGAGAGGACACGCGCGATGAGAATAGGTGTGCTGGGAACGGGCAACATGGCCGACGCACTCGCCTCCCACTGGGCGCGGGCCGGGCACGACGTGGTCATCGGTGGGCGGGACGCGGCCAAGGCGGAACGGCTCGCGGCGCGCGTCGGGGGCGGTGCCAAGGCCGCGAGTCCGCCCGCCGCGGCCGGGTTCGGTCAGGTGGTGCTGGCCGCCCTGCCCTATGGCGCGGGAGCCGGCATCGCACGGGAGCTGCGGGCCGCCCTGGACGGCAGGGTGCTGATCGACTGCTCCAATCCCGTCGGGCCGGGCTTCCGTCTGCTGACGGAAGGAGGCCCCTCCGCCGCCCAGCAGCTGGCCGCGGCGGCGCCGGGAGCCCGCGTCGTCAAGGCGTTCAACCTCTGCCACGAGGACGTCTGGCGCATGAGGCCACCCGTCTTCGACGGCCGTCCCCTGGCCGTTCCGGTCTGCGGCGACGACGAGGACGCCCTGAACCGCGTATCCCGGTTGGTACGGGACGTGGGCTGCGATCCCCTGGCCGCCGGCGGCCTCGAACGAGCGGGGCTCCTGGAGGCGACCGCGGCCCTCTTCATCGCCCTCTGGGTCGGCGAGGGAGCGGACGCCCAGGCGATCGCTCCCCCACTGGCCTATGCCTCGGGCCCGCCGGCGTAGCCGCGCCCTCCTCGCGGCGGCTTCCCCGGTCAGGACCTGGGAGGCCCCGAAGCCCGTCAGGGACGAGGGCAACGCGCCGGCCGGATCACATGTCGGCGATCATGTCCGCATGTCAGAGAAGACTCCCCGAGACGAACAGGCTGGACGGGCACGCGTGAGACCTCCGATACGGGTGCGGACCCTGGTCCCCGCCCTCGCCGCCCTCGCGGGCGCCGGGCTGCTGACCGGCTGCCTGGGAACCGAGCCGGCGCCCGACAAGCCGGCCGGCAAGACGGCCGCCGAGCCGGAGGCCAAGGGCGCCGCGTCCGTCGGCGCCCCCGGGACCGCCTGCGCGCTGCCCGTGTCCTTCGAGCTCCTCGCGAACTGGAAGCCCAAGGCCGTCACCGTCGGCGACGACGAGATCTTCGCCGCCCTCGGCAAGCAGGGCCCCGCCACCATGGTCTGCGAGGTCGACGCGAAGCCGGCCGGGAACATCGGCTTCCTGCGCGTCTGGAGCGCTGGGAAGGGCCCCGCACACGCGGCGCTCGAAGGGTTCGTGAAGGCCGAGAAGAACGCCTCCAAGGTCACGTTCAACGAGATCGCGGCCGGTGGGATGCCCGCCACCGAGGTGACGTACACGGTCTACAACAAGATCATGGAGGAGTCCAAGGAGGAGCGCGCCTTCGCCCTCTCCACCCCCAAGGGCACCGTGATCGTCCACCTGGGCGGACTCGACACCGAGGAGCACCGGGAGATGCTTCCCGCGTACGAGCTGGCCCGCTCGAGCGTCAAGGCGCTCTGAGAGCCACGCCGTTCGAAGCGGTGGCCGGGGGCCCCCACCCCTCG
This sequence comes from Streptomyces sp. NPDC059567, assembly GCF_042735655.1. Taxonomy (NCBI): domain Bacteria; kingdom Bacillati; phylum Actinomycetota; class Actinomycetes; order Kitasatosporales; family Streptomycetaceae; genus Streptomyces; species Streptomyces sp. NPDC059567. The sequence continues at coordinate 8,193 of NZ_JBHWBS010000017.1, forward strand.
GGGGGGGGGCCCCGTGACACCCCCCGAGCCCCCACACACACCCCCGTCGCCCCCCCCCGGGCGCCCCGGGTCA
>NZ_JBHWBS010000017.1:8275-10008 GCF_042735655.1 Streptomyces sp. NPDC059567
TGTCGGTGTGGGGGGGTGTGGCGGCGCGGGGGGGTGGGAGGCGGGAGGGGCCCGTTGGGGCGCGCGTCGGGCGCGGCGGGGGGGCGCCCCCCCCCCCCCCCCCGCGGCGCCCCCCCCCCGGCCGCAGTCACAGCCCGAAGGCCCCTACACGAACCGCTGTCCCGCCGACCCGTCGCAGCTCTGCAAGCGGATCGGCTGGCGCGCCGCCGACTGCGTCAGGCACAGGCCCGTCGCCGCGGCCGGCCTGATCGTCGCCCCGTCCCGCACGAACTTCTGGTTCGCCGTGCCCGAGCAGTTCCAGACGATCATTCCCGTCCCCGCCTGGTATTTGGCCGCCGGCACGTCCAGGCACCGGTCCTGGGTCAGTTCCGTGTGGACGGTCTGGCGTGCGGGGTCGTACCACCAGCCCTGGTTGCGGCCGCCGTGGCAGTCCCAGCCGAGCACGGCGGTGCCGTTCCTCGACGTGGCCGCGTCGACGTCCACGCAGTTCCCCGTCGCCTGGTTCTTCAGCGGCTTGTAGGCGTCGTCCCAGGCGTACGGGACGAGGGTCGGGGTCCCCGACGAGTTCACGTCCGCGCAACTAGCCTCACGCAGACCCGAGTTGTAGATCTGCGTCAGGCAGGAGGCGAACGCCGCGTGGCCGCGCGCGTTGGGGTGGAAGGACTGCCGGACGGAGTTCTCGTCCGGGGGGCCGGGCTTGGAGAGGTCGATGTACAGGCCCCTCGCCCAGGGGTCCTCCATGCAGACCTCGTGGCCGTGGAAGAGCCGCGAGTTGTCGAGGTAGGTCACCCCGGTACTGGCCGCCGCCCTGCGCATCCCGCGCTCGAAGGCCGGCACCGCGGTGTTCCGGCCCCAGACGGTGTCGGAGTCGTAGCCGAGCCCGCCACAGGAGAGCTTGCCGGGGAAGTTCGGGTTGTCGTGGAAGTCCGGGCCGATGGGGCTCGGGTAGCCCATGACGACGAGCTTGTAGTCGCCGTCGGCGTACCCGGCGTCGCGCATCACGGTCTTCAGGTCGCGTACGGTCTGCTCGACCTTGGGCACGAGTCCGTCGACGCGGGCCTGCCAGCCGGGGGCGTACTTGGGCTCGCAGGCGCCCTGCAGGGTCAGGTACCGCGTGACGCAGTCGGTCATCACCGGGCCGAACTGCAGGTCGTCGTTGGCGCCCGCCACCAGCAGCACCATCTTGATCCGGGTGTTGCGGGCCTTGATGGCGAGGTTGTCGCTCTGGACGAGTTCGTCGGCGTACTGCTTCGATCCGCCGATCCTGATGTTGCCGCTGTAGGCGCCGGAGCAGGACACGTTGAACGTGAGGTCCGCGGGGATTCCGGTGCGGTGGACGGCGGCGTCGGGCGAGCGGTGGCACCAGTTGGTCGGCCCGTTGGTCGGCGGCTCGTAGGTGCCGACGCCCTCGCCGGAGATCTCGCTGTCGCCGAGCGAGATCAGGCCGGTCTTGCGCTGGGCGAGCGGTCGCTCCTCGGGGCTGCCGTAGATCTTGGTGGCCTCGGCCGCGCGGATGGCCTCCAGCTCGGGCGAGAGGGGTACGGACGCCGCCGTACGGGTGCCCGTTCCGGTGTCGGCCGCGCCGGCGGGGGCTGCGGCTGCCATGGTGCCGAGGGCCGCGGCGGCGGGGGGCGGGGGCGGGCGGGGGCCCCGGGGGGGGGTTGCCGGTGGGTTTTAAAAAAAAACCCGAGCGCCCCCTTGGGGGGTGTTTTTATAGGGGGTGGGGGGGTGGC
>NZ_JBHWBS010000017.1:10018-78659 GCF_042735655.1 Streptomyces sp. NPDC059567
GCGCGGGGGGTCCGCCCGCCGCGGTTCGGGTGCCGGTTCGGGTGCGGGCCGCGCGGGGGGGGGCGGGGGGGGCCTGGGGGCGGGGGGCGGGGGGGGCCGCGGCCGTGGCCGCGATCGTCCAGCGGAGTCTGTACCTGGTGCGCCTCATTGCGCCTCCTGGAAGTGGGGTTACCCACGGTTTTTACTGGCCGGTACGTGCAATGGGAATAGCCGGAACAAGACAAGTGCTCAACTTTGTATGGAGGTTGACGACATGACCGACACCAGCGGCGGCACAGCCGATACCAGCGGCGACAAGACCGGCGACTACCGGATCGAGCACGACTCGATGGGCGAGGTGCGCGTCCCCCGGCACGCCAAGTGGCGGGCGCAGACCCAGCGGGCGGTGGAGAACTTCCCCATCTCGGGGCAACGGCTCGAACGGGCCCATATCGAGGCGCTCGCCCGGATCAAGTCCGCCGCCGCCAAGGTCAACGCCGAGCTCGGGGTCGTCGACCAGGACCTCGCCACGGCCATCCAGGAGGCGGCGGCCGAGGTCGCCGAGGGCCGCTGGGACGAGCACTTCCCGGTCGACGTCTTCCAGACCGGCTCGGGCACCTCGTCCAACATGAACACCAACGAGGTCATCGCCACCCTCGCCACCGAGCGGCTGAGCGGGCTCCCCGCGGACCGTAGCGTCCACCCCAACGACCATGTGAACGCGTCCCAGTCCTCCAACGACGTCTTCCCCTCCTCGATCCACATCGCCGCAACGGCCGCCGTCACCCGCGATCTGATCCCGGCGCTCGATCACCTGGCCGAATCCCTGGAGCGGAAATCGGCCGAATTCGCGGACGTGGTGAAGTCGGGCCGCACGCATCTGATGGACGCCACGCCGGTGACACTCGGGCAGGAGTTCGGCGGCTACGCGGCCCAGGTCCGGTACGGGATCGAGCGGCTGCGCGCCTCGCTGCCCCGGCTCGCCGAACTCCCCCTCGGCGGTACGGCGGTGGGCACCGGCATCAACACGCCGCCCGGGTTCTCCGCCGCGGTCATCGCCGAGATCGCCGACGCCACCGGTCTGCCGCTCACCGAGGCCCGCGACCACTTCGAGGCGCAGGGCGCCCGGGACGGCCTGGTGGAGACGTCCGGGCAGCTCAGGACCATCGCCGTCGGCCTCACGAAGATCTCCAACGATCTGCGCTGGATGGCGAGCGGCCCGCGCACGGGCCTCGCCGAGATCAACCTCCCCGACCTCCAGCCCGGCTCGTCGATCATGCCGGGCAAGGTGAACCCGGTCGTCCCCGAGGCGGTCCTCATGGTCGCCGCGCAGGTGACCGGCAACGACACCACGGTGGCGGTCGCAGGCGCGGCCGGGAACTTCGAGCTCAACGTCATGCTCCCGGTGATCGCCAAGAACCTGCTGGAGTCCGTACGGCTCCTCGCCAACGCCTCCCGCCTCCTCGCGGACCGGACGGTCGACGGCATCACCGCCAATGTCGAGCGGGCCCGGGAGTACGCCGAGTCCTCGCCGTCCGTCGTCACCCCGCTGAACAAGTACATCGGCTACGAGGAGGCCGCGAAGGTGGCCAAGAAGTCCCTGGCGGAGCGGAGAACGATCCGGCAGGTGGTGCTCGAGTCCGGCTATGTGGAGCGGGGCGACCTCACAGTCGAACAACTCGACGAAGCGCTCGACGTGCTGCGCATGACTCATCCGTGACCTGTACCGCAGCGACGAAGGGGGCCCGCCCCTAAGATCTGCGCATGACAGGATCGGGCGGCCCTCAGCACTGGGCGCCGGGGGAGCACATCCTCTGGCGCTACCGCGGCAACGGATCCGGCGCGGTGCACATCTGCCGGCCGGTGACCGTCGTCCAGGACACCCCCGAGCTGCTCGCCGTCTGGATGGCCCCGGGCACCGAGTGCGTCAAGCCGGTGCTCGCCGACGGAACCCCCGTGCACGAGGAGCCGCTCGCCACCCGGTACACCGCCCCGCGCACCACCGCCCGCGCGCGCTGGTTCGGCACGGGGGTGCTGAAACTGGCGGGACCGGCGGATCCCTGGTCGGTCTGGCTGTTCTGGGATCGCGGCTGGCGCTTTCGCAGCTGGTACGTGAACCTCGAGGAGCCGCGCACCCGGTGGTCCGGAGGCATCGACTCCGAGGACCACTTCCTCGACATCTCTGTCTACCCCGACCGCAGCTGGCTGTGGCGGGACGAGGACGAGTTCGCGCAGGCCCAGCGGGCCGGTCTGATGGACGCGGCGCAGGCCGCGCGGGTGCGGGCGGCGGGCCGCGCCGCGGTCGAGGTGATCGGGGCGTGGGGCGCGCCGTTCTCCGACGGATGGGAGGACTGGCGGCCCGATCCCCGGTGGAGCGTGCCCGAGCTGCCCTCGGACTGGGATCGCACTCCGGCGCACACGGCACCGTGAGACCCTTGATGCGCCCCCGGGGTGCAAACGTAGGATCGTCCTCCGCAAGGCGGTGATCAACCGAACGAGGCGTCAACCACAGAGCACAGCGCAGGACCTGACCGTAAGTCATTCTGAGGGGGAGAGCAGTGCCGGACGTGTGCCCGGGTGTGCCGACCCCTGTCGTAGCCGCTGCTCGCGGGGCATGCACATCCACCGCGTGCCAGGGGTTTATCCCCGGTGAAGGCGCGGCATCGGCGAGAAGAGCGAGTGCATCGCACCACCGGCCCGGACGGACGGAATCCCACGCGTGACGGAGCATCCCACCTCCCACGAAGGCCGGCAGCCGCTGGCTGCCCGGTCGCACGAGCGCACCCGCCCCCGCCAGGAAGCGGCCGAGGCCCCTGTGCCCGCGCAGCCCGGCGCGGCCGGTCACCGGCCAGGCGCCGCGGACGGTCGCTCCGGCGACGCCGCGGGCTCGGGCCGCTCCGGTACGGGAGCCCCCGTGCCCGGTCAGGGGACGCCGCCCACGTCGGCCCCCGCCGGCGGCACACCGGCCGGGCATGGCGGCACGACGCCCGGCCATGGGGCCGCGCCGGCCGGTTCGGCGGGCGAATCGGCAGCGCATGGCGGCGGATCGGCCGGACACGGCGGCGGTTCCGCCGCGCAAGGAGCCGGGCAGGCCGGTGCCCCTGCCGCAGCGATGGCCGTGAACGTCGCCCCGGGAGCGGCGGCACCGCAGGATGTGCTGGCGGCGCGGCGCGAGGGCGACCGGCTGCGGTTCGTGGGCGCGGCGACCCGACGCATCGCGCGCGGGATAGACCTCGACGAGATCGTGCTCGGTCTGTGCCGGGCGACCGTGCCGACCTTCTCCGACGCGATCCTGGTCTATCTGCGCGACCCGCTTCCGGTGGGCGACGAGCGGCCGGTGGCGCCGTTCGTGCTGCGGCTGCGCCGCACCGACCGGCTCCGTTTAGCGGAGGTGGAGGGCGAGGAGCTGGCGCTCGTCCCCGACCCCGACCCGACCCCGGCCGCCGAGCTGTGCGAGGTCCGCTCCGGCGGTGCGCTCGCCGAGGTGCTGCGCGGGGTGCGCCCGGTCTTCGGCGACTCCGCCGCCGCCCGCGCCGCGCTGCCCGAACTGCTCGGGCCCGAGCACGTGCTGCCCGGTGGGCACCGGGCGATCCTCGCCCCGCTGCGGGGCCGCCGCCGGGTGATCGGCGCCGCGGTCTTCCTGCGCCGGCCCGAGCGGCCCGGCTTCGAGCCCAATGATCTCCTGGTCGCGGCGCAGCTGGCGACCCACACCGCACTCGGCATCGACAAGGCCGTGCTGTACGGCCGCGAGGCGTACATCGCCGACGAGCTCCAGCGCACGATGCTTCCGGACTCGCTGCCGCAGCCGACCGGTGTCCGGCTCGCCTCCCGCTATCTGCCGGCCGCCGAGACGGCCCGGGTCGGCGGTGACTGGTACGACGCGATCCCGCTGCCCGGCAGCCGGGTGGCGCTGGTCGTCGGCGACGTCATGGGCCACTCCATGACCTCCGCGGCGATCATGGGCCAGCTGCGGACGACGGCGCAGACCCTGGCCGGGCTCGACCTGCCGCCGCAGGAGGTGCTGCACCACCTGGACGAGCAGGCCCAGCGGCTCGGTCAGGACCGGATGGCGACCTGCATGTACGCGGTGTACGACCCGGTCTCGCACCGGATCACCATCGCCAACGCCGGCCATCCGCCGCCGATACTGCTCCACCTCGGCGGCCGCGCGGAGGTCCTGCGCGTACCGCCGGGGGCGCCGATCGGCGTGGGCGGGGTCGACTTCGAGGCGGTGGAGCTGGACGCCCCGGCGGGCGCCACGCTGCTGCTCTACACCGACGGCCTGGTGGAGTCCCGGCTGAGGGACGTGTGGACCGGGATAGAGCAGCTGCGGGAGCGCCTCGCGGCGACCGCCCAGCTGACCGGTCCGGACCACTCGCCGCCCCTCGAAGCCCTCTGCGACGACGTCCTCGACATGCTCGGCCCGGGCGACCGGGACGACGACATCGCGCTGCTCGCGGCCCGGTTCGACGGGATCGCTCCCAGTGACGTGGCGTACTGGTTCCTGGAACCGGAGGACGCGGCCCCGGGGCGCGCCCGGCGGCTCGCGCGGAGGGCGCTGGCCCGCTGGGACCTGGAGGAGCTGTCGGACTCGGTCGAGCTGCTGATCAGCGAGGTCGTGACGAACGCCGTGCGGTACGCGGAGCGGCCGGTGACCCTGCGGCTGCTGAAGACCGACGTCCTGCGCTGCGAGGTCGGCGACGACTCCCCGCAGCTGCCGCGGCAGCGGCGGGCGCGGGACACCGACGAGGGCGGGCGCGGTCTGTTCCTGGTGAACCGGCTGGCCCGGCGGTGGGGGGCGACGCGGCTCTCGGGCGGCAAGGTGGTCTGGTTCGAGCTGTCCACGCGGACGTAGGGCCGTACCCCCTCCACCCGTTCGCGGGCCGCGGAACCGTACGGCTCGATCACGGCGAAGGCCGGACCCTCAAGGGGTCCGGCCTTCGTCATGTCACCGTTCGGGGCGCTCGTCGCCGCCGAAGTCCGGCGGTTCGATCGTCGGACCGGTCGGGTCCGTCGTCCCGGTCGGCGGGGGCGGCACCGTGATCGTGTCCGTAGGCAGCGGCGGCGTGGTCGCCGTCGAGGTCGGCGGCGGCGTCGGGTCCGGGGAGCCGGTGGTGGGCGGCGGGGTCGACGTCGGGGCCTCGGTGGACTGGGTCGGCGTCGGGTTCGGCTCCTGGACCGCGGAGTCGTCGGTCTCCAGGTCGAAGCGGGCGTCCGAGCCGCCGCCGAGGGCGGCGGTGGTGTAGTCGCCCCAGATCTGGGCCGGGGTCCTGCCGCCGTTGGCGCGGCCCTTGTTGATCGTGTCGGTGAGGGTGACCTGGTTGCCCTTGGGGTCCTCGCCGAAGAGGCCGACGGCCGTGACCAGTTCGGGGGTGTAGCCGACGAACCAGGCGGAGCGGTTGTTCTCCGACGTACCCGTCTTGCCCGCCGCGGCGTAGTCGCCGGCCGCCCGGGTGCCGGAGCCGCTGGTGACGACGCCGGTCATGGCCTTGGTGACGGTGTCGGCGGTCTCGCGGCTGACGACCTGGTCGCCGATGGCCTTCACGGGATCGACCTTGCGGTCCTTGTGCTCGGCGGACTTCACGATGGTCGGGGTGACCTTCACACCGTGGTTGTCGAGCGTCGCGTAGGCGCCGGCCATGTCCCAGGTGGAGGCGCCCATGGTGCCGAGCGACATCGCGGGGCTCTCGCCGAAGTCCGGGCCGTCCTTCAGACCGAGGTCGAGGGCGGTCCTCTTCACGTGCCCCGGGCCGACGTCCACGATCATCTGGGCGAAGACCGAGTTGATCGAGCTGTTGGTGGCCTTCTGGACGGTGACGGGGCCGTAGTTCCTGTCGTCCTCGTTCTCCGGGGCGAAGGCGATGTCGCTGCCCACGACCGGTGTCTGGCTGTCGCCGTTGTAGATCGTGCCGAGGCCGATCTTCCGCTCGTCCTGGGTCGTGGCGTCGTTCTCGAGCGCGGAGGCGAGCACGATCGGCTTGAAGGTCGAGGCCGGCTGGTAGTCGCGGCGGGTGGCGTTCGACGTCCAGTGCTCGGTGGCGCCGATGCCGCCGTAGAGGGCGACGACCTTGCCGGTCTTCGGGTCGACGGAGGTGGCGCCGGCCTGGACGGTGGCGTCCTTCTTGTCGCCCTTGCGGTCGAGCTTCTCCTCCAGCTGCTGGTCGACCGCGGCGACGAGGGCCTTCTGCTTCTTCTCGTCGATGTTGAGCGTGATGGTCCAGCCGCCGGCCTTGATGTCCTCGGCGCTGATGCCCTGCCGGATCAACTCCTGGTTCGCGGCCTCGACGAGGTAGCCGCGCTGGCCCTCCATGCCGGGGGCGGCCTTCTCCTTCTGCGGGACGGGGAACTTCAGCGTGGCGCGCTCCGTCGCGTCGAGCCAGCCCTCCTCGACCATGTTGTCGAGGGTGTAGTTCCAGCGCTCCTCGACGAGCTTGCGGCCGGTCGGGCTGGCGGCGGTCCAGTCGTACTGGTTGGGGGCCTGGAGCAGCGAGGCGAGGTAGGCGCCCTGGGCGACGTTGAGCTTGGAGGCGTCGACGCCGTAGTACGACTGCGCCGCGGCCTGGATGCCGTAGGCGCTGCGGCCGTAGAAGCTCGTGTTCATGTACCCGGCGAGGATCTCGGGCTTCCCCATGCGCTGGTCGACCTTGAGCGCGATGACCATTTCCTTGAGCTTGCGCGTCGCGGTCTGGTCCTGGCTCAGGTAGAAGTTCTTGACGTACTGCTGGGTGATGGTCGAGCCACCCTGCTTGCCCTTGCCGGTGATCGTGGACCAGGCGGCGCGGGTGGTGCCCTTGATGTCGACGCCGTTGTCCTTGTAGAAGGACTTGTTCTCCGCGGCGACGAAGGCGTTCTGGACCGGTACCGGGATCTTCTCCAGGCCCACGATCTCGCGGTTGATCTCGCCGGTCCGGGCGAGGATCTTGCCGTCGGCGTACTTGTAGACGTTGCTCTGCATGGTCGCCTGGGCGTTGGCGATCGGCACCGGGACCATCAGGTAGACCGCGTAGAAGGCGCCCATCACGAGGAGGCAGCCGACGAAGAACGTGCCCAGGATCTTCTTCCAGGTGAAGAGTCGGCGTATCCGCCCGCCCTTCTTCCCCTGGCTTTTGTCCGCTCGGCCCATGTGCTTCGTCGCTCCGCTCGTCGTGGTCGCGGGTGTGGTGCCCGCGCCGGATCAGCTCAGCAAGCTAACACCGCTGATGCTGACAAAGTGCAATCGATCCGGTCTTTTCCGGACGTGACAATCAGCACCCGTCCCCGCTGGAACCGACGCTCCTGGGGCCGGGATGGTTGTGCGACGCCGCTCACATCACCCGTTATCGCTGGTCACATGGCCCGATTTCACCGTTCACGACGGCTATACATCGTGGGTATACACCGGGTGTAGAGTGACGGCATGTCAATCGGACACACCCTTCTCGGGCTCCTGGAGTCCGGTCCGCGCCATGGCTACGACCTCAAGCGCGCCTTCGACGAGAAATTCGGCCACGACCGGCCGCTGCACTACGGGCAGGTCTACTCGACGATGTCCCGGCTGCTGAAGAACGGCCTGGTCGAGGTCGACGGCATCGAGGCCGGCGGCGGCCCCGAGCGGAAGCGGTACGCCATCACCGAGGCCGGCGTCACCGATGTCGAGCAGTGGCTGCGGCGCCCCGAGAAGCCGGAGCCGTACCTCCAGTCCACGCTCTACACCAAGGTCGTCCTCGCGCTGCTCACCGGACGCGGGGCCGCCGAGCTGCTCGACGTCCAGCGCGCGGAGCATCTGCGGCTGATGCGCGAGCTGACCCGGCGCAAGAAGGACGGCGACCTCGCCGACCAGCTGATCTGCGACCACGCCCTCTTCCACCTCGAAGCCGATCTGCGCTGGCTGGAACTGACCGCCGCCCGGCTCGACCGGCTCGCCGAGGAGATCCGCCGATGACCGCCGGCCCCCTGCTCCGGGCGAGCGGACTGGACAAGGCGTACGGACCGACCCCGGCGCTCTCGGGCGCCGAGTTCGCCATCCGGGTCGGCGAGGTCGTCGCCGTGATGGGCCCCTCGGGCTCCGGGAAGTCCACCCTGCTGCACTGTCTCGCCGGGATCGTCCGGCCCGACGCCGGCACCATCACCTACGACGGGCGCGAGCTGAGCACGATGTCGGACGGCGAGCGCAGCGCCCTGCGCCGTTCCGACTTCGGCTTCGTCTTCCAGTTCGGACAGCTGGTGCCGGAGCTGACCTGCGTCGAGAACGTCGCCCTTCCACTGCGTTTGAACGGCGAGCGGCGCAAGAGCGCCGAACAGCGGGCGCGGGACTGGCTCTCGCGTCTGGAGGTCGACGACATCGCCGCCAAGCGGCCCGGTGAGATATCCGGCGGCCAGGGCCAGCGGGTCGCGGTCGCCCGCGCGCTCGTCAGCGCCCCGCGGGTGCTCTTCGCCGACGAACCCACCGGCGCGCTCGACTCCCTCAACGGCGAGCGGGTGATGGAGCTGCTCACGGACGCGGCCCGGGACACCGGCGCCGCCGTCGTCCTCGTCACCCACGAGGCCCGGGTCGCCGCCTACTCCGACCGCGAGGTCATCGTCCGCGACGGCGCCGTCCGGGACACGGAGTGGGCGGTATGAGACTCCGTACCTGGGCCCGCGACCTGACGCTCGGCGCGCGGTTCGCGGTCACCGGAGGCCGTCAGGGCTGGGTCCGTACGGTCCTGACCGCCGCCGGCATCGGGTTCGGCGTCGCCCTGCTGCTCGGGGCCGCCTCGCTGCCCGACATGCTCTTCCAGCGGGAGGTGCGCGAGGCGACCCGCACCGTCGACGGCAGCGAGCAGGAGACCGGCCCCCGCCCCGACACCTTTCTCCACCTCGGACAGACCACGCTCTACCGGGGCGACGCCGTCACCGGTCTCCTTCTGCGTCCCGAGGGCACCGAGACCCCTCTCCCGCCCGGCGCGGCGAAGCTGCCCGCGAACGGCGAGATGCTGGTCTCCCCCGCGCTCCGCGAGCTGCTCGACTCCCCCGACGGCGCCCTCCTCAAGGAACGGCTCCCCTACAGGGTCGCCGGGACGATCGGCGACGCCGGACTCATCGGCCCGGCCGAGCTGCGCTACATCGCCCAGGTCGACTTCCTCACCACCGACAACTACGACGGGCGCGGATCGCGCTACGGCTGGTCGGTGCCCGCGGAACCCTTCAACGCGTTCCTGATCCTCCTCGTCCTCGTCGCCTCCGTCGTCCTGCTGCTCCCGGTGCTCGTGTTCGTCGCGACCGCCGTCCGCTTCGGCGGCGAACAGCGCGACCGGCGGCTCGCCGCGCTCCGCCTCGTCGGCGCCGACACCGCGACGACCCGGCGGATCGCGGCCGGCGAGTCCCTCGCGGGCGCGCTCCTCGGACTCGCGGTCGGTGTCGGACTCTTCGCGGTGGCCCGCCGGTTCGCCGGTACGGTCACCATCTGGGACGTCAACGCCTTCCCGTCCGACGTCGTGCCGATGCCCGCCCTCGCCGCGCTCGTCCTCGTCGTGGTGCCGGTCGCCTCGGTCGTCGTCACGCTCTTCGCGCTGCGCGGCGTGGCGATCGAGCCGCTCGGCGTCGTCCGGTCCGCCACACCGCGCCGCCGCCGGCTGTGGTGGCGGGTGCTGCTCCTGGCGGCCGGCGTGGCCCTGCTCGTCCCGCTGTTCGGAACGGTGGAGGTGAACCAGACCGCCATCGACACCGTGGGGATCGGAGCCGGCGTCACCCTCGCCCTGATCGGCCTCACCACCCTGCTGCCGTGGCTCGTCGAGGCCGGCGTGAAGCGGCTGCACAGGGGGCCGGTGTCCTGGCAACTGGCCGTCCGCAGGCTCCAGCTGAGCAGCGGAACGGCGGCCCGCGCCGTCAGCGGCATCGTCGTCGCCGCGGCCGGTGCGATCGCGCTCCAGATGCTCTTCCAGGCGATGGAGAACGACTTCACCGAGTCCACGGGCGAGGACTCCACGCGGGCCCAGCTCGTGGCCGAGACCGAGGCGACGAGCGGCGACGAGGCCCGGGAGATGATCACCCGCTTCACGAAGACCCGGGGCGTCAGCGGAGTCTCCGGCACGATCACGTCGTACACGTGGCGGCCGGGCGCCCTGAAGGAACGTGAGGAGTTCTCCCCGCTCACCTCGATCAAGGTCGGCGACTGCGCCTCCCTCCGCGAATTCGCGAAGCTGCCCTCCTGCACGGACGGCGACGTCTTCATCGCCCTCGCGCACGGCGCCCAGGGAGCGCCGCCCGACAGCTGGGTCACGGAGACCGCGAAGCCGGGCAGGACGGTCGTCCTGCGGGACCCGGAGGAGCACAAGGGCACGCTCCCCCAGTGGCGGATCCCCACCACCACCCGGATCGTGGACTCCCGCCCCGACCCGACGGGGATGTACGAGTTCGGGATCCTCGCCACCCCGTCGGCGATCGACGCGGCCCGGCTCGACGATCCCGCCGCGCTCGCCATGGTCCGGCTCGACCCGGCCGTGCCGGACGCCGCCGAGTACGTACGGAACACGGCGGTGGCCCTCGACCCGACCTCGTGGGTCCGCACGCTGAAGAACACCGAGCGGAACGCGCAGTTCGCCAGCGTCCGCACCGGCATCCTCGTCGGCTCGACCCTCACGATGCTCCTCGTGGCGGCCTCGCTGCTGGTGACCACGCTCGAACAGCTCAGGGACCGCAAGCGGCTGCTGTCCTCGCTGGTCGCCTTCGGCACCCGGCGCACCACGCTGAGCTGGTCGGTGCTGTGGCAGACGGCGGTGCCGATCGTGCTCGGTCTCGTCCTCGCCGTGGCGGGCGGGCTCGGTCTCGGTGTCGTCCTGCTGAAGATGACGGGGCAACAGGTCCTGGACTGGTGGGTGTTCCTGCCCGTCACCGGGATCGGGGTCGCGCTGATCGCGGCCGTGACGCTGCTGAGCATGCCGGTGCTGTGGCGGCTGATGCGCGCGGACGGGCTGAGAACGGAATAGCCCGTCGAGCGTATGTATGACGTGTGGGCGCGGGTTCCTGAAGCCGGGGGGTCTCAGGAACCCGGGCCCACCACCCGTACCGGAAGGCGCTTCAGCGCGCCCCGCAGTGCCTCGGCCAGCTCCTCGAACTCGGCCTGCCGGGCGGCGCCCGTCCGCATGGCGAGGGCGACCTGCCGCGAGGGCGCGGGCTCGGCGAAGGAACCGGTGAACAGGGCCGTGTTGCGGGCGGTCTCGACCCTGACGGCCGTGCGCGGCAGCAGCGTGACACCGAGGCCGCCCGCCACCAGTTGGACCAGGGTGGAGAGCCCGGCCGCGGTCGTGGTGACCGGTGCTCCCTCGGTCCGGCCGGCCTCGCGGCAGATGTCGAGGGCCTGGTCGCGCAGACAGTGCCCCTCGTCCAGAAGCAGCAGGTTGAGCTCCTTCAGCGCCGCGCGCGGTATGTCCTCGCGGCCCGCCAGCGGATGACCCTCCGGGGCGACGAGCACGAAGTCCTCGTCGAAGAGGGGGAGTTCGCTCACTCCGGGGACCCCGAGCGGCACGGCGAGCAGCAGCAGGTCGAGCCGCCCGGCCGCGAGCCCCTCCAGGAGCGAGGAGGTCTGCTCCTCGTGGACCTGGAGGTCGAGCTCCGGGTAGCGCCGGTGGACCAGGCTCAGGACGGTGGGCAGCAGATACGGGGCGACGGTCGGGATCACGCCGAGCCGCAGCACCCCGGTGAACGGGGCCTGTGCCGCCTCCGCCTCCTCCATCAGCTCCGCCACGGCGTCCAGGACGGCCTTCGCCCGCACCGCGAGCCGCTCGCCGGCGGGCGAGAGCAGCACCCGGCGCGTCGTACGCTCGAGGAGCTGGACACCGAGTGCCTCTTCGAGAGCCGAAACCGCGCCCGAGAGCGCCGGCTGGCTCATGCCGATCGCCGCGGCGGCATCACGGAAGTGCAGCTGCTCGGCGACCGCCACGAACGCTCTGAGCTGGGAAAGACTGGGCTGCTTGCCACGCATCGGGCCGGCGTACGGGCTGTACGGAGATCCCACTGATAACCACCTTCGATCAACACGAGGCAGTCTAGCTATTTCACTGATCAATGCACTCCGTGCCAGGATGAGCCCACGTCCAACCCCCCTCGGAAGGCCCCAAAAGGGACTTCCTTCTGTGCAAGGAGAGCGCGTGCTCACTGTCGGTGACCAGTTCCCCACCTACGACCTGACCGCCTGCGTGTCGCTGGAGAGCGGCAAGGAGTTCGAGCAGATCGACCACAAGTCCTACGAGGGCAAGTGGCGTGTGGTGTTCTTCTGGCCCAAGGACTTCACTTTCGTCTGCCCGACCGAGATCGCCGCTTTCGGCAAGCTGAACGACGAGTTCGCGGACCGTGACGCCCAGATCCTCGGCGTCTCCGGCGACTCCGAGTTCGTGCACCACGCCTGGCGCAAGGACCACGCCGACCTGCGTGACCTGCCCTTCCCGATGCTCGCCGACTCCAAGCACGAGCTGATGAGCGACTGCGGTGTCGAGGGCGAGGACGGCTTCGCCCAGCGCGCCGTCTTCATCGTGGACCCGAACAACGAGATCCAGTTCACGATGGTGACCGCCGGCTCCGTGGGCCGTAACCCCAAGGAGGTCCTGCGGGTCCTGGACGCCCTGCAGACCGACGAGCTGTGCCCCTGCAACTGGAACAAGGGCGAGGGCACCCTCGACGCGGCCGCGCTCCTGTCGGGCGAGTGATCTGACATGGCTCTCGACGAACTGAAGTCCGCCATACCGGACTTCGCCAAGGACCTGAAGCTGAACCTCGGTTCGGTGATCGGCAACAGCGAGCTCCCGCAGCAGCAGCTCTGGGGCACGGTCCTGGCCTGCGCGATCGCCTCGCGATCGCCGAAGGTCCTGGCCGAGCTGGAGCCGGAGGCCAAGGCCAACCTCAAGCCCGAGGCGTACACGGCGGCCAAGTCCGCCGCCGCGATCATGGCGATGAACAACGTCTTCTACCGGACCCGGCACCTGCTGTCGGACCCGGAGTACGGGACGCTGCGCGCCGGTCTGCGGATGAACGTCATCGGGAACCCGGGCGTCGAGAAGGTCGACTTCGAGCTGTGGTCGCTGGCGGTCTCCGCGATCAACGGCTGCGGCCAGTGCCTGGACTCGCACGAGCAGGTCCTGCGCAAGGCCGGTGTCGACCGCGAGACGATCCAGGAGGCCGTCAAGATCGCCTCGGTGATCCAGGCGGTCGGCGTGACGCTGGACGCGGAAGCGCTCATCGCCGAGTGAGGCGTGTGACGTGACGAGAAGGGCCCCTGGGTACGAACCCCGGGGCCCTTCTCCGTCCCCGTCACTTCTTGAGCGCGGCCATCAGCGCCCGTGCGTCCTCGGCGAGGAAGTCCCCGATGCCCGACAGATCGGCGGAGGGCATCCGCCGCTCCATGGACTGCCCCGTCGCCGGATCCACCTCGTACTCCCCGATCGCCATGAGTTCGATCTTCACCTCTGCCTGGCCGTCCAGGACGTGGAGCCAGGCACCGGTGGAGGGTCCCTTCGGGGGCCTGTCCACCCATAGGAACGCCGTCTCACCCACCCCGGCGACCCGCTCGACGTCGTCCTCGTAGCCGGAGTCCTCGATCCGGGCCTCGAACTCCGGTCCCGGGTCGGTCTCCTTGTGCAGCGAGTAGGTGATCGCCACGTCGTAGCCGCTCTGGTTGCCCAGCGTCGCGTTGCACCGGGCGATGTCCAGCGCGGGATGATCCGTGGTCAGGCCGTTGGCGTCGGCCGACTTCTTGCCGAGGGCCGTGGACAGCGCCTTCAGCTCCGCCTGCTCGCAGAGGTTCGCGGTGGTCCGGTATCCGCCCAGGTCCGGTCCCCCGCCCTGGGTCCGCTCGTACGCGTAGAGTCCGCCGGCCCACAGCGCCGAGGCCACCACCACGCCGCCGAGCGCCCACAGCCAGGGGCGGCGAGGGCGCGGCGGGCGCCGATCCGGCTCGATCCGTACGGTCTCCGCCACCGGGAACTCCGTCCCGCCGGCCAGCTCCGGTTCGGAGATCACGCGTCGCTCCGCTCCGCCGAACCGGGCGCCGGGGTCGGCGCCACCTCGAACGCCGTCGCTCCGTGCGGACCGGGTGTGCTGAGCATGGCCTGTTCCTGACTGTACGCGCGGAGATATCCGACCACGGTGTTGGTGACCGCGACGAGCGGCACGGCCACCACCGCGCCGCCGATACCGGCGGTCAGACCGCCGGCCGCGACCGCGAGGACGACGGCGAGCGGGTGGACCCGGACCGCGCGGCCCAGGATGAACGGCTGGAGCACATGGCCCTCGATCTGCTGCACGGCGAGGACCACGACGAGGACCATCAGGGCGGTGAACACCCCGTTGGTGACCAGGGCGACCACGACCGCGAGGGCGCCGGAGATGACGGCGCCGACCAGCGGGATGAAGGCGAAGAGGAAGATGAACACGGCCAGCGGGACGGCCATCGGGACGTCGAGGAAGTAGAGCCCGAGGCCGATGAAGACCGCGTCGATCAGGGCGACGAGCACCGTGCCCCGTACGTAGGCGGTCAGCGTCCGCCAGGCCCGGGGCCCCGCGCCCGCGACGCCGGGGCGGGCCTGCGCGGGCACCAGCTTCAGCGTCCACTGCCAGACCTTCTTGCCGTCGTACAGCAGGAAGAGCGTGGAGAACATCGCGAGCAGGATGCCGGTCAGCGCCTCGACGACGACGGTGACGCCCTGGAGTCCGGCGGAGGTGATCTGCTCGGTGTTGGCGCCGACGGTGTCGCTGAGGTTCTTGGCGATGTCGTTGATCTGCTTCTCGGTGACGTGGAAGGGACTGTCGAGCAGCCACTGCTTGAGCTCTTCGATGCCGTCCCTGACCCGGTCGGACAGGTTGTCGATGTTGTCCATGACCTGCCAGACCACGAACCAGCCGACCAAGCCCATGATCACGAAGCCGGAGACGGCGGTGACGGCCGTGGCAAGACCGCGCGGCAGCCCTGCCTGGCGCAGCCACTTCACCGTGGGCTGGAGCAGCGCGGTGACGAGCAGCGCGGCGACGAAGGCGAGGACGACCAGTTGGACGGAGCTGATCACCTTCATCAGCACCCAGACCGTGCCGGCGAGTACGAGCAGCCGCCAGCCGGCCTCGGCGGCGACCCTCATGCCCCACGGGATCGCGGCGACCGGGTCGGGCCGTGCGGCGACGGCGGGGGCGTAGGCCGGAGGGGCGGGTACGGAGACGGCGGTGCTGCCGGTCCACGGCGCACGTCGCCCGGGCCACCGCGCGGACTCGAACGCGGCCTTGGGGTGCGGGGCTCCGTCGGACGCCTCTTCGGCCGGTTCCGCGACGGGTCGGGTGCCGGGTGCGGTGGTCGCCTCGGCGCCGGGCTGCTGCACGGATGCGGGTGCGGACTCGGGCGCACTGCCCGCGTCGCCGCCGGGCGCGGGCGTCGCCCCGTCGCCCGGTGTGCCCGATTCGCCGGTTCCGTCCGGCTGTTCGGCATGCGCCCGGCGCTCGTCCAGGCGGTCGCCCATACGACTCAGGCCGTCGCCAAGCCGGTTCAGCCACCGTGGCAGTCTCGACATGATCTTCCCTCTTCCCCCCGCTCACTCCCCCCGGGAGCCGTGGACCAGAAACCTACACGCATGGAGCCCCCCACCGTAGGACGGTGAGGGGCTCCACAAGGTTGAGCTCGCCGGTCTAGTACCAGCGGTTGGCCTGCCAGAAGTTCCACGCGCCGCAGGGGCTGTCGTAGCGGTTGTTCATGTAGTTCAGGCCCCACTTGATCTGGGTGGCCGGGTTCGTCTGCCAGTCGGCGCCGGCCGACGACATCTTCGAACCCGGGAGGGCCTGGACGAGACCGTAGGCGCCCGAGGACGGGTTGGTCGCGCGGTAGTTCCAGCCGGACTCGTGGTCCACGATGTTGCTGAAGCACTGGAACTGCGAGGCCGGGATCATCTGCCGGGCGATGGCCTTGACCTCGGCGATGGAGTAGGAGCCCTGGGCGGAGAAGCTCGAAGCGTCACGGACCGAGGAGCGTTCGGCGCGCGCTTCGGCCTCCTTGCGCTCCTTCTCCGCCTTGTCGGCGGCCTTCTTCTTCGCTTCGGCGTCCTTGGCGGCCTGGATGCGGGCCGCTTCCTCCGCGGACTTCTTCAGGGCCGAGTCGGCCGCAGCGGCCTGGACGTCGGCCTGCTCCGAGAGCGAGGAGACCTGTACCTGGGCCTGCTCGCCCGCGGGGATGTCCGCGAGCAGCGTGGTGTCGGCCGCGGTGGCCTCGAAGTTGTCGTCCGAGGGCTGGGTGCTGCCCGAGGCAACACCCACGACGGCGCCGACGGTGGTGACCGCAGTGGCCGAAGCCACCGCGAATCCCCGGACCGAGATCCGGCTCACACGGTTTCCTTCCAGCATCGCCCACGCAGGTGACCAAGCGGGCGAAATCGTGCCCCTTGCGCTGGTCTCCGACGTACTGGGTCACAGAAGACACGGGCCCGTGGTGCTGTGGGCGGCATACGGCGAACGGTTGTTGAGTTGTGTGGTGCAGCACCTTTGAGGGTGCACGTGTGCCGTATGCGGGGCCTGACGGAAGCAAGACTCTGCCGGACGGCGACGCCGCAAGGCAATTCTGCGTTGCGTGTGAAAGCTCACACCTCGTAAGTCACAGGGGTTTTGGCTGATTCGGCGGACAGCACGACGCCGCCCGGCTAAGCTCCTGCGCTTTGCCGGGCGGCGCCAACTCCCGTACGGGTACGGGACGGTGCGAAACGGGTCAGATCTGGCCGTCCTCCAGCATCTCGGTCACGAGCGCGGCAATCTGCGAGCGCTCGGAGCGGGTCAGCGTCACGTGGGCGAAGAGCGGATGACCCTTCAGCTTCTCGACCACGGCGACCACTCCGTCGTACCGGCCGACCCGGAGGTTGTCGCGCTGCGCGACGTCATGGGTCAGCACTACACGGGAGTTCGCCCCAATACGGGACAGAACGGTCAGCAGGACGTTCCGCTCCAGGGACTGGGCCTCGTCCACGATGACGAACGCGTCGTGGAGGGAGCGACCCCGGATGTGGGTGAGCGGCAGAACTTCCAGCATCCCGCGGCCCAGCACCTCCTCGATGACCTCACGGCTCGCCACCGCCGAGAGCGTGTCGAAGACCGCCTGCGCCCAGGGGCTCATCTTCTCGGCCTCGCTGCCCGGCAGATAGCCGAGCTCCTGGCCGCCGACCGCGTACAGCGGACGGAACACCATCACCTTCTGGTGCTGCCGGCGCTCCAGGACCGCCTCCAGGCCCGCGCAGAGCGCCAGCGCGGACTTGCCCGTGCCGGCCCGGCCGCCCATCGAGATGATGCCGACGTCCGGGTCGAGGAGCAGATCGAGCGCGATCCGCTGCTCGGCGCTGCGGCCGCGGATGCCGAACGCCTCGCGGTCGCCCCGCACCAGCCGGACGTTGCCCTCCGCCGTGATCCGGCCGAGCGCCTTGCCCCGCTCGGACTGCAGGACCAGACCCGTGTGCACCGGCAGCTCGGCGGCCTCCGGGACGTACAGCGTGTCCTGGTCGTAGAGGATGTCCACCTGGTCGGCGGAGAGGGCCAGTTCGGACATTCCGGTCCAACCGGAGTCCGTGATGGCGAGCTCCGCGCGGTACTCCTCCGCGAGGAGACCGACCGAGGACGCCTTGATGCGCAGCGGCAGGTCCTTGGAGACGACCGTGACGTCGTACCCCTCGGCCTGGAGGTTCCGCGCGACCGCGAGGATCCGTGAGTCGTTGTCCCCCAACCGGTAGCCGGCCGGGAGCACGCCGGGGTCGGAATGGTTCAGCTCGACACGCAGGGTGCCTCCCAGGTCCCCGATGGGGAGCGGGGAGTCCAGGCGCCCGTACCTGACCCGGAAGTCGTCCAGGAGGCGCAGGGCCGCCCGGGCGAAGTAGCCGAGCTCGGGGTGGTGCCGCTTGGCCTCCAACTCGGTGACCACGACGATCGGGAGCACGACCTCGTGCTCGTCGAAGCGGGACACGGCGTTGGGGTCGGCCAGCAGGACGCTGGTGTCGAGAACATAGGTGCGCCTGTCGGACAAGCGGCGCTTAGTGCTGGTCACCACGGAAGGACAGACCCCCTTTGACGACCCTTGTGAGGTCGGGGCGCGACGGAAGCGGTGTCGCTGCGGGATGGGACCGGGCTCTGGCCACGATGCGCGGGCCGAGCTCCGGCCCTCCGCTCCGTCCGTACATGTCCTGCACGGTCGTCCTGGTGCAACGGGCCTCCCGGGTGGCGGTCTCCGTGCCGCTCACTCTGGAAGGGGTATGCCCTCGAACACCCGCCGCCATGCCATGGCATATGACGACGTGTTCATGAACGTCAGGTGACCCGCCCCGCGGCGGACTCCCGGCCTCTGTCGGTGCCGTGTCCGCCGGCTTCCGTCAGGTGCCGTAGCGGCGGTGCCGGGCCGCGTAGTCGCGCAGCGCGCGCAGGAAGTCGACCTTGCGGAAGGCCGGCCAGTGGACCTCGCAGAAGTAGTACTCCGAGTGGGCGCTCTGCCACAGCATGAATCCGGACAGACGCTGTTCACCACTCGTACGGATCACCAGGTCCGGGTCGGGCTGACCGCGCGTGTAGAGGTGCTCGGAGATGTGCTCGACGTCGACGATCTCCGCGAGCTCCTCGAAGCTCGTCCCCTTGTCCGCGTGCTCCAGGAGCAGCGAGCGGACCGCGTCCGCGATCTCCTGGCGGCCGCCGTAGCCCACGGCGACGTTGACGAGTATCCCCGTGTTGTCGTGGGTGGACTGCTCGGCTTCCTTCAGTACGGACTGGGTGCGGGCGGGCAGCAGGTCGAGCGTGCCCACGTGGTGCACCCGCCAGCGGCCGTCGGAGGCCAGGGCGCGCACCGCGTCCTCGATGATCGCGAGCAGCGGGACGAGCTGGGCCTCGGGCCGGTTCAGGTTGTCCGTGGAGAGCATCCAGAGCGTCACGACCTCGACGTCGGTCTCGGCACACCAGCCGAGCAGCTCCTGGATCTTGTCGGCGCCGGCCTTGTGACCCTGCTCGGGGGTACCTCCGGAGGCCTTGGCCCAGCGCCGGTTGCCGTCGAGGATCACGCCGATGTGCTTGGGCACCTGGGCATGGTCGAGGCGGCCTTCCACCCGGCGTGCGTAGAGCCCGTACACCAGGTCGCGCAGGTTCACTGTTCTTAACCCCTCCATGCCGCGGCGGTCCCCGAAGCCGCCACATTACTGCGCACGGGTCAAAGGCACCCAGCCCGGGACTGTCACAAGTCCGTGATAAGCAGAGATACGTGACTGATTCCTCCCTGTACCGCGCCTCCGCGGACCGCTACGAGCACATGGAGTACCGCCGCACCGGACGCAGCGGGCTCAAGCTGCCCGCCGTCTCCCTCGGCCTGTGGCACAACTTCGGCGACGACCGCGCGCTCGACTCGCAGCGCGCGATCCTGCGCCGCGCCTTCGATCTCGGTGTGACCCACTTCGACCTGGCGAACAACTACGGTCCGCCGCCCGGCTCGGCCGAGCTGAACTTCGGCAAGATCTTCGCCCAGGACTTCGCGTCCTACCGGGACGAGCTGATCGTCTCGACGAAGGCCGGCTATCTGATGCACCCCGGCCCGTACGGCGAGTGGGGCTCCCGCAAGTACCTGATGTCCTCGCTCGACGCCTCGCTGAAGCGGATGGGCCTCGACTACGTCGACATCTTCTACTCGCACCGCTTCGACCCGCACACCCCGCTGGAGGAGACGATGGGGGCGCTCGCCTCCGCCGTCCAGCAGGGCAAGGCGCTGTACGTGGGTGTCTCCTCCTACAACAGCGAGCAGACCGCCGAGGCCGCGCGGATCCTCAAGGAGATGGGTGTCCCGGCGCTCATCCACCAGCCGTCGTACTCGATGATCAACCGCTGGACCGAGGAGGACGCCCTCCTGGACACGCTGGAGGCGGCCGGCATGGGCTGCATCTCCTTCGTGCCGCTGGCGCAGGGGCTGCTCACCAACAAGTACCTGAAGGGCATCCCGGAGGGTTCGCGGGCCACGCAGGGCAAGTCCCTCGACCCGAACCTGCTCTCCGACGAGGTGCTGCGGCGGTTGCACGGCCTGGCCGCCATCGCCGAGCACCGCGGGCAGTCGCTGGCGCAGCTGGCGCTGTCGTGGGTGCTGCGCGACGAGCGGATGACCTCCGCGCTGATCGGCGCGTCCAGCGTCGCGCAGCTGGAGGAGAACGTGGCCGCGCTGGCCGGGCCGCCGCTGACGGAGGAGGAGCTGAAGGAGATCGACTCCTTCGCCGTGGACACCGAGGGCACCAACATCTGGGCCGGACGGAACTGACCGCGTCAGGGTCCGGAGGGCTTGGCGTCCGGGGAGGGGCCTGGCTCCTGGTCCTGAGTCCCGGCCTTGGGTCCCGGGTCCTGGGTCCCGGCCCTTGGGTCCCGGCCCTGGGTCCCCGCCCTGGGTCCCGGGTCCTGGGAACGAAAAACGGGCCGGTCCGTGGGGGGGATACGGACCGGCCCGAGGGGGGGTTTCCACCATAACCCTTCATGGGCCGTGCTGCGTGCCAAGCGGCACGGATGGATTCTCCCGGAATTGCCGGAGACCAGGCGGGACAAGGGTCGTGAGGCCCGTTGGCGGGTTTGCGCCCCGGCGTGGCGGCGGGTCCCGTACCTCCCAAGAGGGACCCCTGGGAAGAGGCCCCCGGTTGACGGCGGGCACCTCCGGCACAGGTCAGACGGCCGGACACGGCTCGGGCGGCCGGAGCCGGCTCAGGCGGCCTGCTCCGCCTTACGGGCGAGGATCTCGGTCATGAAGCGCTCGCCCCACTCCCCCAGCGGCAGCAGCGCCGTGTTCAGCGCCTCGCCGAATTCCGTCAGGGAGTACTCCACCCGGGGCGGGACCTCCGGGTAGATCTCCCGATGGACGACTCCGTCCGCCTCCAGCTCGCGCAGCTGCTGGATCAGCACCTTCTCGCTGACACCGGTGAGCTGCCGCCTGAGCTCCCCCAGACGCGTCGCGCCGTGTGCGTGCAGCGCCCACAGGATCAGCGGCTTCCACTTGCCGCCGACGACGTCGACGGCCGCGTCGAGCCCGCAGCCGTACGTGGTCTTCCCCTTGGCCATCGCCAACTCCTCGATTCGTCCCGACTGTTCGGTCAAGGCGGACAGGCTCCGACCTATTCCGGCCCTACCGTCGAACCATGACCACTACCCCACCACAGGTCGGCTGGGCCCAGGCAGATGCCCGAAGGATCCACCGGCAGTTCCTGGACGAACCGACCGACGCCCCGCCGGCGGCCGTGGCCGCCGCGATGCTCGGGGCGCATGCCCAGGTCCTCTCGGCCGCCGAGCTGTCCCTGGCGCTGCGTACGGCGGAGGCGACGCGGGCGGAGGTGCGTGCGGCGCTGAGGGAGGACCGCACGCTGGTCAAGACGTACGGCCCGCGCGGCACCGTGCACCTGCTGCCGGCCGGCGACCTGGCGCTGTGGACGGGGGCGCTCTCCGCGGTCCCGTGGACGCGCGCGTTGCCCGAGGGGCTGCGGTTGACGGAGGCGCAGACCGAGGAGGTCATCGCGGCGATCGGGGACGCGCTGACGGGCACGGAGCTGACCGTGGACGAGCTGACGGACGCGATCGTGGCGCGCACGGGGCCCTGGGCGGGCGACCGGGTGATGGAGGCCTTCCAGGACAAGTGGCCCCGCTGGCGCCAGGTGACCCATCTGGCCGGCTGGCGCGGGGTCCTCGCCTTCGGGGCGGACCGGGGCCGGAAGGTCACGTACACGAACCCCGGGGCACGCCCCATGGAGGGCCCGAAGGCGCTGCGCGCGCTGGTGGAGCGCTATCTGTACGCGTACGGCCCCGCGACCCCGAAGCACTTCGCGCGGTGGCTGGCGGCGCCGGCCGGCTGGGCGGGCGAGCTGTTCGCCGCGATGGCCGGGGAGGGAAGGATCGAGGAGGTCTCCTTCGAGGATGAGCCGGCGTGGGTCGTCGCCGGGGACACGGAGTTCCCGGACGCGCCCGCGGACGGGGTGCGGCTGCTGCCGTACTTCGACGCGTTCTCGATCGCCTCGCAGCCGAGGGAACGCCTCTTCCCGGGGAAGGCGTACGAGCGGGCACTGGCGGGCGGGCAGGCAGGGAACTACCCGGTGCTCCTGGTGGACGGGGTCGTCGCCGGGGTGTGGCACCAGCGGCGCTCCGGAAAGCGGATCGCGGTGACGGTGGAGCCACTGAAGCGGCTGAGCGCGACGCGACTGCGCGAGCTGGAGGCACAGACCGCCCGGGTCGGGGCGGTCCTGGAGGGCACGGCGGAACTGACGGTGGGCCCGGTGGAGGTGGGGCCGCACGCGTGAGGGTCACGCGCGCGTGAGGGTGAGGCGGGGGCGAGCGGGAGGCGAGGGCGGGTGGCACGCGCGCGTGACGCGAGGACATGCAGCACGCGCGCCTGAGGCGGGGGCCGGTGGCATGCGCGCGTGAGGCGGGGGCGGTGGCACGCGCGCGTGAGGCGGGGGCGGGTGGCACGCGCGGTTGTCGCGAGGACGTGCAGCACGCGCGCGTGAGGCGGGGGCCGGTGGCACGCGCGCGTGAGGCGGGGGGCGGGGTGCGCGTCCCCGCCCACTGGAGCCACCCGAGCCGCGGCGTCATACCCGACGGCGCAGGAGCGTCACCCCGTCCCCCTCCGCCACCAGCTCGTACCCGTACACCTGACGCGCCAGCCTCAGCTCCGACTCCTGTACGTCGAGCCGGTACGGCCACTGCCCCTGCCGGAACAGCCAGCCCTCCGGCGCCTCCCGGTCGTGGACGATCCACTCCGCGGTGGGCTGCGGAAGGAAGCTCAAGGGGGACTTCGGCGCCTTCTCCTCCACGGGGTACGTCGGGAAGATCACGACCGAGCAGCGCGACGTGAGCTGCGGCACCAGCCGGTTGGAGGCCGCCACGGTCGCCCCGTCGGGGATCCGCGCCAGCAGCGCGCGGGCGGTCTCGACGTGCGGGTCGGCGCGCCAGGTCGCCACCGCCGCCACCTGCGCGAGCGGGAAGGACGGCAGCAGGACCACCGTCACCGCGAGGACGGTGAGGAGCGAGGCCCGCAGCTGACGGACCCGGAGCGGATACGGCTCACGGCGCCACACGGACAGCGCGTCGATGAGAGCGGCGAAGACGACCGGCATCAGGATCGCGCTGTAGTGGTACGCCGTGCCCCAGTGGGAGCTGTTCTCGGAGAGCATCCGCCAGGCGAGCGTCGGGACGGCGATCAGCGCGAGCGGTGAACGCAGGGCGAGCAGCGCGGACGGGGCGAAGATCAGGACCAGGGTCACCGCCTTGACCTCGGGCTGCAGCGCGTCGATCGGCAGCAGGGCGAGGGTGGCGAGCAGGGAGCCGTCGGTGTCGGGCAGGTTGCCGCCGTAGAAGTACTCCCCGGCGGGGTTCACGGCGGGCAGCAGCACCTTGACCGCGAGGACCGAGCCGAGCAGCCCGCCCACCGCGGTCACGGCGCCGAGCCGGCGCAGGCCCTTGACGGCGACGTACACGCCGATGGCGGCCACGGTGAGCCCGAGGTCCTCCTTGACGAACAGCAGCGGTACGGCCCAGGCGACCGCGACGCCCCAGCGCTGTCGGCCGAGCGCTTCGAGGGAGAACGCCAGCAGGGGTACGGCGAAGGCGACCTCGTGGAAGTCGAAGGCGGCGGCGGAGGCGATGCCCCAGCTCAGCCCGTATCCGGCGGCGACCGCATGGGCGGCCCAGGTGCCGAGCACCCGCTGGGCCCAGCGCGCGAGCGGCACGACGGCGAGGGCGAGCAGGGCTGACTGGGCGACGAGCAGACACGTCGCGGAGGGCCAGATCCGGTAGAGCGGCGCGAGGACGGCGAGGAGGGGGTGGAAGTGGTCGCCGAGGAGGTTGAAGTCCTCGCCGCGCAACGGGACGACCGGGGCGCGGACTTCGGAGTAGGCGCGCACGGCCTGCTCGAAGATGCCGAGGTCGTAGCCGGTGGTGCGCAGGAGGAAGTGGCGGCGCAGGGCGACGGTCGCGTACAGGAGACACAGGCCGACGGCCCAGGCCCAGGGCAGGAGGGACGACTTGCGGAGCGAGGGGGCGGCGGGCCGGTCGGAGACAGGTGGGGCCTTGACTGTCGGTTCGGACGAATCACCTGGCAGGTCCGGCGTATCGCCGGTCTTTGTCCACATATATGCGGATGCTAGGGCGTCGCGACGAACGCTCCCATGAGCACGCCGAACAGCGCGCCGCCGATCATGAACGGCCCGAAGGGGATCGCCGACTTGCGGCTCCCGCGCCGCGCGAGGACGAGGCCGAGCCCGTACAGCGAGCCGAGCAGGAACCCCGAGAAGGCTCCGACGAAGAGGATGCCCCAGCCGTACCAGCCGAGGGCGGAGCCGAGCGAGAGGGCGAGCTTGACGTCGCCGAAGCCCATGCCGTTCGGGTGGATCAGGTGCAGCACCTGGTAGCCGCCGCCCAGGGCGACTCCGCCGAGCAGCGCGTGGAGCCAGGAGCCGGCCTCGTACGGCAGGAGTTCGACGCCGAGGAGGAGCAGGGGTGTGGCGGCGGCGAGCGGGAGCGTGAGCTGGTCGGGCAGTCGGTGGACGCGGACGTCGACGGTCGAGAGGAGTACGGCGAAGGGCGCGTAGAGGAGCCAGACGGCCAGTTCGGGGCGGGGGCCGGTGACGGCGGCGAGGGCGGCGCAGGCGAGGGCGGTGAGGAGGGAGGGCGTAAGGGGGGAGGCGAGGCGCGGCGCCGAGGGCTGGGGGCCGGGGTGCACCGTACGCTCCGCGCTTGCCGTACGGACCGTACGGGCGCCGGGCGTAACGTCCGCGCAGGCGGCGCAGTCCGGGCCGCCGAGCCAGCCGCGCGCGGGGCCGACCAGGGCGTGCCCCGCCTGGCAGCTGTCCCGCCACCGCTCCTCCGGCTCGACCGACAGCCGGTACGCGGCGCGCGGCACGAGCAGTCCGGCTGCGGCGCCCCACAGGGCGGCGACGACGATCAGCATGGCGTACACGCGCGGCACCCTACCCAGCCGGGCCGCTACCGTCTCCCCTATGGGGAGACCGGGGAAATGGCGTGACGGAGCGGGGAGTCTGCTCGTGGGGCGTGACTCGCTCCCGCTGGAGATCGCGGCGTCCTACCGGGCGCGGCGCCGAGGCCTGCTCGGCAGGGACGGGATCGGGGGTGCCCTGCTCATCACCCCGACGAACAGCGTGCATACCTTCGGTATGCGCTTCGCGATCGACGTGGCCTACCTGGACCGTTCGTTCACCGTCCTGGACGTGGTCACGATGACGCCGGGGCGGCTCGGCATGATCCGGCCGCGTGGCCGGCACGTGCTGGAGGCGGAGGGCGGCGCGATGGCGGACTGGGGTGTGCGGCCGGGCGTACGGGTCACGGTGGTCCCGAGCCGAGGAGAGTGAAGGCTCCGTACGCACCCGACGCGAGCGCGAGCCCGGCGAGGACGAGGATCCGGTTGCGTACCCGGAGCCGTACGAGCGCCACCGCGGCCGGCAGCAGCAGACCGAACGCGGGCATCATCAGCCGCGGCCGGGAGCCGAAGTACGCGGCGCCGACGAGCGAGACGACCACGACGGCGATCGTGTACACGAGCAGCGGCAGCGGCTGCTTCTGCCGTACGCACAGGACCACCAGCCATCCGAGCAGACCGAGCGCCGCGCAGAGCCCGAGGGCGGCGAGCGGCGGCAGCCCCCAGATGAAGCGGGCGAGCGCCACCCCGCCGTCGATGGAGTTGCCCCAGGCGGCCTGGACGTCGAAGTAGGCGGTGGGGCTGCCCTGCCGCACCCCGACGTAGACGATGTACGCGAGCCAGCCCAGGGGGGCGATCAGCACGCCGGCCGCCATGCTCCCCCTGGGCCTGGCGGCCCGGGAGATGCCCCCAGCCGTCAGCTTCCGTTCGCGGACGACGGTGACGATCGCGGTGATCCCGAGGGCGGCGATGAGCGCGGCGGCGGTCGGCCGGGTCAGCCCGGCGAGCACGCAGAGCGCACCGGCCAGGATCCAGCGGTCGCGCAGCACGGCAAAAATCGACCAGGCGGCGAGGGCGGTGAAGAGCGTCTCCGTGTACGCCATCGACTGCACGAACGCGGTCGGGTAGACGCCCCAGAGGACGGCGAGGACGACACCGGCCTGCCGGCCCGCCGCATGGCTGCCGACGGCGTAGATCCCCCAGGCGGCGGCGAGCGAGGCGGCCCAGGAGACGAGCAGTCCGGCGGTGGCGGCGTCGACGGGCAGGACGGTGGACAGGGCCCGTTCGAGGGCGGGGAAGAGGGGGAAGAAGGCGAGGTCGGAGTGGACGCTCCCGTTGGGGAGGGTGACCTGGTAGCCGTATCCGTTCTCCGCGATGCGGACGTACCAGACGGCGTCCCAGCGACCCGTCAGCCGGTGCAGCCCGTCCTTGCCGACCACGGCGGCGGCGACGGCGAGGACCGCGAGGCCGATGACGCGGGTGGCGGCGTAGCCGCCGAGGGCGGCGGCGAGGGATTCGGGGGGACGGGGTCGGTCTGGGGACATGCGCTCGATTATGTCGGCAGCACGTGCGGGGCCCGTCGGCAGGACGGAGAGGGGGGCTGACACCACCCCTCCCCTTCTCATCCCCCGGGCCGGATCCGCCCGAAGCGCGCGGCCATGACGGGACCGAGCTGGAGGACGATGGCGTGGCCGGGCTCGTCGGGGTAGGGCAGGTCGTTGAGGAACGAGGTGACGATCACCTCGTCGATGCCGAGGACCCCGCGCCCGCTCTGCTCCTCCAGGAAGTCGAGGGTGCGGCGCCAGTCGGCCGTGCCCGGGGCCTCTCCGAGGAAGGAGCGCACGGTGTCCTGGACGACGTCCCAGAAGAAGACGTGGGGCAGCACACCGCCCTGGTTGAAGACATGGGCGTCGAAGGTGTCCCGGAATTCGGGGATGTGGTTCACGAGGTCGCTGACCAGTTGCACGCTCGGCGTCGTCGTCATCAGCAGTCCACTCCGGAGGAGTCCTGGTGCCCGTTTCGACCAGGATGGGGCATGAGGGCGGGAGTTATCCACAGGGGGTGCGAACTGTCGGGCGTCCGTGGATCGTTGGAGCCATGCACGACTTGGCGAGACTGGCCCGCGGCGGGGTGCTCCTGACCGCGTGGGCGTACGCGGCGGGCTGGCCGGGGAGCGGCCGACTGGGGAGGCGACTGCGCCATGAGGGGTGGCAGCGGATCTGTCGGGGCGCGTGGGCGGTCCCGGGGAAGGAGGTGGATTGGAAGGTCAGGGCGAGGGCGGTCCAGCTGCTGCGTCCGGAGCTGGTGTGCAGCCACGGCACGGCGGCGGTGCTGCACCGGGTGGAGGTTCTGGACGCGACGCGGGAAGTGGGGAAGGTACTGGAATTCACGGCGAGCCGAGGGGGCGGCGGCGCATCCGCCCGGCCGGACCTGCGGGTCCACAGGACGGGCGGCCTCACCGAAGGGGACTTGTGCGTCCGGGCGGGCCTGCGGGTGACGAGCCCGGCGCGGACGGTCGGCGACCTGATGCGGAGCTGCGGCACGCGCGAGGGGGCGGTGGTCGCGGCGGACTCGGCGCTGTCGCGCCGTACGGTCCGGGGGATGCGGCGTGAGCCGATCGTCCACCACGAGGCCCTCGTGGCCGAACTGACCGCACGCCACCCAGGGGCGCCCCGGGCCCGCCGCTGGCTCCCTCTGACGAACGCGGCCTCGGGCTCCCCGGCGGAGACGATCGCCCGTCTCCACATGCACGACGCCGGCCTCCACCCCGATTGCCAACCCCTCCTCCGCTCCCGCTCGGGCCGCACCCTCCGCCCGGACTTCCTCTTCCGGGAGGCGGGCCTGGCCATCGAGATCGAGGGCTACGCCTTCCACGGCACGCGCCAGGCCCACGCCCGCGACATCCACCGCTTCAATGAACTCACCGACTGCCCGGCGATCCACAGAGTCCTCCGCTTCACGGCAACGGACGTCTTCCACCACCCGACCCACATGATCACAACGATCCGAACGGCGTTGGGGTACCTGGGGTGACGTGTGCGGCGGCGGGGTGAGCGGTGGCCCCTCCCCGCACGCGGTCTCAGCCGCCCGTCGTCCGCGGGAAGGAGATCTCCACGCGGCGGTTCTTGGTGCGGCCCTCCTCCGTGCTGTTGTCGGCGATGGGGTAGTCCTCGCTGTACCCGCGGATGTCGAAGGTCTTCCCCGGGTCGAGGTTCTTCGCCAGCTCCTGCTGCACGGCGTCCGCGCGCTGCTTGGAGAGCTTGAGGCCGTGCTCGTACGTGCCGAGGTTGTCGGTGAAGCCGAAGACGCGGACCTTGCTGGAGTTCTGCTTGTTGATCTCCACGGCGATGGCGGCGATCCGGGCGGTCGCGGCGGGGCCGAGCTTGGCGCTGTCCTTGCCGAAGAGGACCTCGGCCTGGAGGGCGAAGGTGACGTCGACGTTGGTGTCCTCGCGACGCTGCTCGCCGCCTTCCTCTTCGACGACCTGCTTGATGTCGAGGATCTTGGCGGGGGCGAGGGTGGCGCCGTCGGGAAGCATGAGCTCGGGCGAGTTCGCGTCGATCGCGGGCGGCGGGGAGCCGCTGGAGGTGGAGTTGGGGGGATCGTCGGCGAGGGCGGGGGTGGCGGTGGCGAGGAGGAGGACTGCGGTGAGGACGGCGATGCGGCTCGATGTCGTCATGGCGGCCTCAGGAGAGTTTGATGGTGCCGGGGCGGAAGGTGGGCAGCTGGAGCGTCACCTCGGCGGTGTTGGCTGGCGGGGCGGGGAACTGCATGAAGACGTTCGTGGAACGGCCTGCTCCGAGGTTCGACAGACCGGTCGTGGTCAGTGGCCTGCCGTCTGTGTCTCGCAGGACGTAGTAGCGCTTCTTCCCCAGCGAATCGACGAGGGTCGCGCCACCCAGCGAAGTACCGTGCTTGACGATCTCCGTCTCGTCACCCGCGAGCTGAGCCGGGATGATCCGAGTCGCGTCAGAGGTGTTGGCCAGCTTTCCACTGACGGTCAGAAACCCTCCGACGTCACGCTTCGCCGACTCGACAGTGAACTCCAGCCCCTCTTGTCCCTTGAGGACGGCCAGGACTTCGGTGGGCTCCTGAGTCTGAACCCCTTCGCCGCCTTCAGGTGCCTTCGAGGACTGGGACGCGGAAGGCTTCGCTTGCGACGGCGCTTCGTCGCTGCCACAGCCGCCGACGCCAAGGGCCAGTCCGGCCGCGATGACGATCGCGACCATCCCTCTACGCGGCTTCGTCGCGCACCGAACGCTCATGAGTCGGAATTCCTCTGCTTGTCAATCAGCCAGTCGGACAATGAAGAGATCGGCAACGCCCGGAAGGCTCGGCCGGTCCGGATCGATATCCCAGGCCTCACCGTCGCACGAAAGACCGAGGATCGGCTTGGGCTTCTCTTCCTCGGTCTCGCCAGGGTCCGGTTCAGCCGGCTCCGTCGGTGTGGGCTCCGGCTCAGGAGCGTCGAAGGTGCAGCGTGGTTCGATCACGGCTGTCGCCGACGCGAATGCATGCTGCTCATCCGTGCCGGGGATCACCGAACCCCCGACGGTGCTCAGCGTGCGGACGTCCACACGAAATCCCTCTTCGCCCAGGGGTAGACGGCGACATCCCTCACCCCAGAGCTCCGCGTCGTTCTTCGCCGCGAACGAGGCCGCCCGCTGACACGCGGCAAGCTCGCCGTAGTCCTGCCCGGTAAGGAAGTCATCCCATTGCGTGGGATCGAGGATGACCTTCAGCCATCCATCTCTGAGTTGCTCCCGTGCATCCTGTGCCGCGGCCAGTGCGGCAGCGTCAGCCGCAGTTTGGGCCCCGTTCCGGGTCGCAGCGGCTTGTCCCACCGCGAAGTATGCGAACGCAAGGAGGAGCAGGCCTGCCACCACCGTGATGTAGACGGGAAAGGCCTGCCCACGGTCGTCAGGGCGACGACCAGTCACTCGCCTCCGCCACCGCCGGTGAGACTGGCGATCTTCGTGCTGATCGCGTTCTTGATGTCCTGGCCGATACTCGTGCCCGAGATCGCGATCACGATCGCCACCACCACCACGATGATCCCCAGGTACTCGACCGCCGTCTGCCCCCGGTCCTCCGACCTTCCGCGGATCCAGCCGCCGAAGCGTACCTTCGCCTTCGTCACGGCCCTCAGCATGACGTCGCTCATCGTGGTCCCCTCCGGATTCGAACGTCCCCGTGCCGATGCCGATCTCGGCCCGCGCACGGTACGCCCCCACCCCCTCCTCCCCACAGGGCCCGTGGGCCCAAACCCGGGCCCACATCACGAGGTCCTCCCCGTGCCGAGCGTGCCGAGCGCGCCGAGCGTGCCCCGCGCGCCCGGCGTGCCCCGCGTGCCCAGCCACCCCGCTATCGCCTCGCTGCGGGTCCTCGCGTGGAGCTTGGCGAAGATGCGGTTGATGTGGTTCTTGACCGTCTTCTCGCTGATGAAGCAGGTGTCCGCGATCTGTCGATTGCTGAGGCCCGACGCGATCAGGTCCATCACCTCCCCCTCCCTCACGCTCAGTCCATACCGTGCCACATTCCGTTGCACCTGCGAAGGGCTTGCGTCAGATCTCAATGAAGTCGAGACACTTGGCCGCGTCCCACCGTGTGCAGTCGCACCTCGCACCACCCCCAGCACCGCGTTCGCCGCCGTCGGGGTGAAGTGGGCCCTGCCCGCCGAGACGTCGTGGACCGCTGTTCGGAGTGCCTCCGGGGTGAACTCGCCGTGGACCAGATAGCCGCCCGCGCCCAGTCTCAGCGCCTCCCTGACGATCTCGTGCTCCCCGCTGTACGTCAGCATCAGCACCGGTGCCAGGCGGGCCAGGTGCGGGAGGGCCGTCAAGCCGTCGATCACCGGCATGCGGACGTCCAGCAGGACCACGTCCGGGCGGTGGTACTCCGCCAGGGTCACCGCCGTGCGGCCGTCGGGGGCCTCCGCGACGACCCGGAAGGCCGCGTCGGTGTCCAGCAGGGTCCGCAGGCCCGCCCGTACCACCGGGTTGTCGTCCGCGACGAGCACCGTGACCGTCATCGCGCGACCCCCTCGACCGGGAGTTCCAGGCGGACCTCCGTGCCGCGGACCACGCTTCCCCTGCCGATCCTGATGCGCGCCCCCACCCCGGCCGCCCTCTCCACCATGCCGACCAGGCCGAAGTGGCCCGTCCTGCGCAGGTCGTCCAGGGTCGTGCCCGGCGGCAGGCCGCGGCCGTCGTCGCACACGCTGATCCGGAGCAGGCCCGCGACGACACCGGCCGAGACGTCCACGCGGGTGGGCGCCGCATGGCGGCCCGCGTTCTCCATCGCCTCCGAGGCGATCGTCAAGAGCTGCCGTGCCACCGCGTACGGAACGGGTGGCACCGACCCCGGGGCGACCCCCTTGTAGTGGGTCTCGATGCCCGAGCGGCGGGCGAAGTCCCGCACGCGGAGCGACAGTTCCGACGAGAGGTCGATCTGCTCCCCCAAGCCGTACGACTGTCTCCGCAGGTCCGCCAGCAGCTCGCGCGACTCCGCCGCCGCCCTCCGTGCCGAGCGCGCCACGACGAGCGCCTGCTGTCGCTGGTCCGGCGCCTCCGCCAGGCCGTCCGCCGCCAGCGCGAGCCCGTGCAGGGTCTTGGCCACCGAGTCGTGCATGTCGCGGGCGAGCCTGGCCCGTTCCTCCTCCACCGCCTGGGCGGCGGCCAGGCGCGTGCGGGCCTCCGTCAGGGCCCGGGTCGCGGCGCCGAAGCGGAGCAGTAGGTTCCGGAGGGTGACGCCCAGCGCGCCCGTGATCACGCACAGGCCGGGGAGCAGCGCCGCGTCCCCCACACCGCCCACCTCGCCCACCTCCGCGGCGTGGACCGCCAGCAGGATCAGCGACTGGAGGCAGGCGAAGAAGGCCGCCCCGCGCCAGCTGTAGGCGAGGCCCGCGAGCAGCGGGGTGCAGACGCTGACGTATCCGAGCGTGCTCTGCGGGCCCGCCGTGACCAGGAGCAGCGAGCCGAAGAGGGTGTCCGCGGCGAGCAGCGCGGGGTGCCGGAGGAGCAGCGGGCCGAACCGTTCCCAGTCCCGGAACATCACGTACGAGCCCATGAAGGTGACCAGCACGGCCGCTCCCACCAGCCAGGCCGCCACACCGGGTGCCGCTCCCATCAGGGCCGTCGGGCTCGCCAGGGCGATCATCGCCAGCCGGAAGCCGAAGACCTGGCGGCACATCGCCTGGAGGGCGTTCACCTCGATCGAGACCGACACGGCCACGGGTACCGACACGGCTCTCACTCCCCCGTGATCGAGCCGAAGTTCGTGCCCGTCCCCAGGAAGAGCCCCGCGCCCAGCAGGATCATCGTCGCGGGGACCATCAGCGTCGTGATCACCATCGTCGCCTTGGGGACCGCCTTCGCCGCCTTCCGCCGGGCGTTCTGGGCGTCCGTACGTCGCATGTCGTTGGCGATCTGGATGAGCGTGTCGACGATCGGCGCGCCGAGCTCCTCGCCCTGCTGGAGCGCCGTGACGAACTGGGCGACCTGCTCGGAGTCGTTGCGGCGCCGCAGCTCGTCGAAGGCCTGCCGGCGGCTGACGCCCATGTCCATCTGGCGCAGGGTGATGCGAAGTTCGTCCGCCCAGGGGCCTTCGTACTTGTCGGCCACCCGGTCGAGCGCCTGCCGGAATCCGAGCCCGGCCGACACCACCACCGCCAGTACGTCGAGGAAGTCCGGCAGTGTCCGCTCGATCTGGTCCTTGCGGATGCGGATCGCGGACCAGATGCCGACCTCGGTCCAGAAGACGGCGAAGGCGAAGAGCAGGAGGGCGACCAGGACATCGCCGTTGGAGAGCATCACCAGGCCGCCGAGGCCCCCCAGGAATCCGTAGACCGCGCGCCGGGCTCCGTATCTGTCTATGGTCAGGCCGCCGGGGTTGCCCGCCAGGTCGATCCTGCGCCGTACGGCGTTGACCCGCTTCGGGCCCATCGCGCGCAGTACGGCGGCCGAGTAGCGCATTCCCAGCCGGTCCACGACGGAGTCGACCGCTCCGGTACGGGTGGAGCCGACTTCCAGGGCGAGCTGGAGGTCGCCGGGGAGTTTGGCGTCCGCGCGGTAGAGGCGGATGCCGTAGAAGATCCCGGCGACCGAGAGGGCGGCGGCCAGGGCGAGCAGAAGGTCCATGTCCAGCCCCTCAGACGTCGATCTTCGAGAAGCGGCGGATGACGACGAAGCCGACGACGTACAGCGCGAAGGCGGCGACGACTGCGAACTGGCCGAGGCCGGAGCCGGTCATCCGGTCCAGGGCGCCGGGCTGCATGTTGTCGATGAGCAGCAGCGAGCCGATGCCGATGACCGGGACCGCGTACGCCGTCATGCTGACCTGCGACAGCTGGGTACGGACCTCCCGCCGGGTCTCCTTGCGCTCCTCCAGCGTCTCGGTGAGGTTGCGCAGCGAGGCGACGACCGTGCCGCCGGCCTTGTTGGCGAGGACGAGGGTGGTGACGAGGACGACGAGTTCGCGGGAGGGGAGGCGTTCGGCGAGTTCACCGAGGGCGTCGTCGACGGAGGTGCCGACCGCGAGCTGCTGGGCGACCTTCTCCAGTTCGTCGCCCGCGGGCGCTTCCAGTTCGTCGGCGGCCATGCTGAGCGCCATCCGCAGGGCGAGCCCCGCCTGGGTGGCGTTGGCGAGGATCCGCGACAGCTCCGGCAGCTGGTTGATGAACTTCTCGATGCGCTTCTGCCGCTGCCAGTTGAGGAAGCCCATGGCGACCCACACGCCGAGGAAGCCGCAGATGGGACCGAAGAACGGGGAGAGCACGGACTGTCCCGCGATCCACAGGGCGGCCACGGTCACGGACATGGCGACGACGAACTCGCCGGGTGTCAGGTCGAGGCCGGTGGCGGAGATCCGCAGTTCCAGCTTCCGGCCGAAAGCGGTCCGGCGGACGCGTCGGTCGATGCCCCGGAAGCGGCGCCTGCGGCGGCCGCCTCCCTCCGGTTCGCCGGTCTGGGTGAGCCGGGCGACCAGGGCTGCGCGCTGGGCGGCGCCGCTCGCGTACAGGTGGATGCCGAGCACGGCGAGGACGCAGCAGAGCAGCGCGACGCCGGTCACCAGCCAGGTGAGTGGGTTCATCTCCGTCCCCTCCTACTTCGCTTCTCGGGTCGCGAGCTGCGCGTCGGACGCGGCGACGCCGAAGGCCTGCGGGATCGGCTGGCCCGCCAGGTACAGCCGGTCGGCGACGCGTCGCGGCAGCGGGTGGTACTCGTACGCGCCGTACACCCGTCCGTCGGCCGCGAGCGGCTGGGCGCGGAAGCGGCAGACGGTGGCGAGGGTGAAGCGTTCGCGGCCGTTCGAGGCCAGGATGGCTATCTCGGTGATGCGGCGGGTGCCGTCGGCGTGCCGGGTCAGCTGGACGAGGACGTCGACGGCGCTGTTGATCTGGTCGCGGAGCGCCTCGAAGGGAACCTTGACCTCGGACATCGAGGCCAGCGTCTGGAGCCGCATCAGGGCGTCCTCGGCCGAGTTGGCGTGGACGGTGGCGAGCGAGCCGTCGTGTCCGGTGGACATCGCCTGGAGCATGTCGAGGGTCTCGCCGCCGCGGACCTCGCCGACGATGATGCGGTCGGGGCGCATCCGCAGGGAGTTGCGGACGAGGTCGCGGATGGTGACCTGGCCGCGGCCCTCGATGTTCGGGGGCCTGCTTTCGAGGCGGATGACGTGGGACTGCTGGAGCTGGAGTTCGGCGGAGTCCTCGATGGTGATGACCCGTTCGCCCTCGGGGATCAGTCCGGAGAGCGCGTTGAGGAGGGTGGTCTTTCCCGTGCCGGTCGCGCCGGACACGATCACGTTGAACTTCGCCTGGACGAGTCCCGCGAGCAGGAACAGCATCTGTTCGTCGAGCGAGCCGAGGCCGATCATCTCGCGCAGGGTGTACGCGCGGGGGAAGCGGCGGATGGTCAGGGTGGCCCCGGTGAGGGAGAGCGGGGGGATGATCACGTTGACGCGCTCGCCGGACGGCAGCCGGGCGTCGACCATCGGATTGGACTCGTCGACGCGTCGGTTGACGGTGGACACGATGCGTTCGATGGTCTGCATCAGCTGCTCGTGGGAGGCGAAGCGGAGCGGCAGCAGTTCGACCCGGCCGGCCCGCTCGATGAAGATCTGGTCGGGTCCGTTGACCATGATCTCGGTGATGGAGGCGTCTTCGAGGAGGGGTTCGAGGACGCCGAGGCCGAGCGCCTCGTCGACGACGCGGCGGATGAGCTGGGCGCGTTCGACGGTGGAGAGGACGGGGCCCTCGCGGCTGATGATGTGCCCGAGGACGCGTTCGAGGCGGGCCCGTCGCTCGGCGGCGGCGAGGGCCGACATCTCGGTGAGGTCGATCTCCTCCAGGAGCTTGGCGCGGAAGGACGCGACGAGATGACCGTCCTCGCGGCCTCCGGGGCCGTTCTCCTCGGGGGCGCTGATGCGGGCCCGCAGGCTCATGACTCGTCCTCCTCGGGCAGCGGCAGGGTGGCGCTCTTGCGGACCTCGCCGAAGTCCCAGAAGGGGACGACGGACGGGATCCGTACGGTGACGGTCGCGACGGCCTCGTCGCCGCCGGCGTCGACGTCGACTCCCGCGCGTTCGGCGATCCAGTCGCTCATCGCCGCCCTGCCCGCCGCCCCGGGGGCGAGCGTCGTGTCGTCGTGGGTGGCGGCCCGGGCGGCGGCGCGTGCTCCGGTGCCCGCCTGCTGGGCGGCGTACGCGGCGAGTCCGAGCTGGATCCCGGCGAGGGCGACGAGCAGCAGGATGGGGAGGAACCCCAGGTATTCGACGGCCACCTGGCCCCGGTCGCGTGTCTTCCTCATGGCCGGCCCTCGTCTTCCTTCACGGCTCCGGCCTCACCGGTCACGGTGAAGGGGAAGCTGATCGCACCGGGGAAGAGCACGGGCACCTTGAGCCGTACCGTCGCGGTCACCATGTCCCCGGAGCCGGACGGGGCACAGGAGACCGAGGCGCCCGAGGCCCACGCCCCGTCCAGGTGGCGCGTCCCCGCCGCCTGGCAGTCGCCGTCGACGGCCCCGGCGCGCACCGCCTCGTCGGCCGCGTTGCCGGCGAGGGTGAAGGTGTAGCCGACCAGGACGCACTGCCAGAGCAGAACGAGCGTGAGCAGGATGAGCGGCACCATCCCGAGGAACTCGACGGCCACCTGCCCCTTGTCGCGCATCGACGCGTCCCGGTACGCCGGCATGGCTCAGCGACCTTTCCCGCGGCGGCGCAGCCCCAGCGATCCCCGGTCGTCCCCGCGCGTGAGGGCGAGCTGCTTCCCCGAACCCGGCCCGATCGATGCACGCTGTGAGGCGACCCCCGGTGTGCCGACGAGGCCCAGCTCGCCGGCGAGCGACCAGAGGGCCTGCTTCACGCTCGACCGGGCGTCGAGCTCGTGCATCCGACCCGCGTCGACGACGCCCTGGAGCTCCTTGAAGTTGGCGGGCACCACCACGCCCGCCATCCGGGTCCCGGTGATCTTCTGGATGAGGGCGGGCTGGATCTCGGTGGAGCGCGTGTACCGGTTCACCAGTACGGTGCTCTCCTCCGCCTTGCGGATCTGGAGCCGGTCCCACATCCGTACGGTCCGCTTCGCGGCGCGTACCGCGACCACGTCGGGGGTGGTGACCAGGAGCGCCGCGTCGGCCATCTCGACGGCGACGGCGCCCGCGCCGGTCAGATGGGTCCCGCAGTCGACGACCACGACGTCGTAGCGGGAGCGCAGCGCGCCGACGATCTTGCGGGCGGCGCGGTCGGGGACGTCCTCGCCACGTTCGCCCTCGCCGGGGGCGAGGAGCAGGGCGATGCCCGTCTCGTGGGTGTAGACGGCGTCCTGGAGGACGCGGGGCGAGATGTCGTCGACGGCCGCGAGGTCGGCGACCGAGCGGCGGAACTGGACGTCGAGGTACGAGGCGATGTCGCCGCCCTGGAGGTCCATGTCGACGAGGGCCACGTTCCGGCCGGAGGCCCGGGAGGCGAGGGCGAGTTGGACGGCGGTGACGGTGGTTCCGACGCCGCCCTTGGCGCCGCTGACGGTGACGACGGTGCCGCCGGGTCCGGTGAGGACGTCGGCGCCGCTGCCGAGGTGCCGGCGGACGCCGACGGACCACTGGGCGGCGGCCTGGACGCGGCTGGCGAGCTCCTCGTAGCCGAGGGGGAGGGTGACCAGGCCGCGGGCGCCGGAGTCCATGGCGGCCGAGAAGAGGACGGGGCTGGCGTCGGCGGTGATGAGGACGACACCGACGGCGGGGAAGCGCAGCGCGACCTCGCGGATCAGTTCCAGGGCCGGGACCGGGCCGATCCGCTCGTGGACGACGACGACCTCGGGCAGCTCGTCGAGGGACTCGGCGGCCAGCCGGGCGAGGGTGTCGACGAGGTGGGTGGAGTCGGCGACGGGGGCGGCGGGTTCGGCGTCGGGGAGCTGGCTGAGCAGCGTGATGACGGCCCGGGCCGCGTCGGGGTCGGCGACGGCCGGCAGGATCCTGGTGGTCATGACCGGCCTCACTTGTCCTTGTCGAGCGTGTAGGTGCGGTCGCGCGGGTCGACGGTGGGTTCGCCGCCGGGTGCGACGAGGGCGAGGCGTACGTGCTGGGCGAAGGACTCGGCGTAGGCGACGCGCTGGGTGTCGAGGGTGGAGAGCGCGAAGGTGATCGGGACGGCCTCGGTGGCGCGGCTGCCCCGGTTCTCGGCGTCGCCGATGGGGGTGAGCTTGCCGACGTCCAGGACGCGGGCGTTGGCGACGATCATCTTGGACTGGGCGGGCTGCCCGCCCTTCTCGCCGTCGAAGGTGGCGTAGATGTTGACGGTGGCGCCCGCGGTGATCTTGCCGGCGACCCCCGTGGCGGCGTCGATCATGATGGCGATCTCCTGCTGGCCGGGCTGGAGCGCCGGACGTTTGACGATCATGTCGGACTGGAGCAGGGAGCCGGCCTGGAGGGTGGTGACGGCGATCTTGCCCTCGATCTGGGCGAGGTCGGTGACGGCGTTGTCCGAGAGCCAGCGCTCGGGCATCGAGATCTCTTCGAACTGCCCGGCGTTCAGCGGGGTGTAGGGCGCCACGTCCTTCCTGACCTGGTACGCCTTCACCTCGGGTCCGACCTTGGAGTTGACGTCACCGATCACCGAGAGGACACCGGCGAAGGCGCCCAGGGCGCACAGGACGGACAGCAGAAGAAGCAGGACGCCACGGCGCTGGCGGGAATTCATGGCCGTACAACCTCGATCGGTTCCGTGTGACTCAGCGGACAGGGGAAGTGAGCGCCCGGGGTTCGGCCGAGGCGTCGGGCGGCACGGTGGCGGGCAGGGGGGCGGAGCAGAATCCGCAGCGGTCGCCGATGAGTTCCATCCGGCACCAGTGGCAGGTCTCGCGGCGTACGGAGGAGACCAGGTGGTGAAGGACCGCGATGTCGGGGAGGTGGGCCGCGAACTCGACCAGCCGGCCGGTGCCCCACCAGCGCGGCGATTCGGCGGGCAGCGGCGCTTCCTGGACGCCCTGGACCTGCCAGCGGGGTGCGAGGGTGCCGGTGGGCCAGTCGGTCTGGAGTTGTCCGCGGGCCAGGAGGAGCTGGGTGGCGAACTCGGGTCCGGCGGGCGGCTCGGCGCCCGGCGTGATGCGGACGAGTTGCGGTACGGGCCCGGCGAGGACGGCGAACTGAGCGCCAGGCATCCACCCCTTGAGGTGGGACTTGAGGCTGACCGGTACGCGGTCGAGCTTGGCGACGGAGCCGAGGACGGCCCCCGCGTAGATGTAGTGGGCGAGCAGCCGGGCGGCGGAGGCGACGACACCGGGGCTGAAGTCGCAGGCGGACAGCTGCCGTAGCTGTCGGGCGAGGACGGCGGTGCCGAGCGGCGGCAGATCGGTCTTGACCAGGGCGATCCGGTCGCTCTCCAGGAGGGACCGTACGGCGTGCAGCCGCTGCTCGGTGGCGGTCGGTACGGAGGTGGGGCAGACCACGATCACATGGCCGTACCGGTCGAGG
This sequence comes from Streptomyces sp. NPDC059567, assembly GCF_042735655.1. NCBI lineage: Bacteria > Bacillati > Actinomycetota > Actinomycetes > Kitasatosporales > Streptomycetaceae > Streptomyces > Streptomyces sp. NPDC059567. The sequence goes on from NZ_JBHWBS010000017.1 coordinate 48,848, forward strand.
AGCAGTTGGAGGTCGGCTACGGCGGAGGCGAGGGGCTGGGTCCCCGGTGCCGGAAGGACGGCGGCGGTGGGTGTCTGCTGGTCGGTCGGTGGCAGCACCAGATCGGCACTGGTGACCGCGATCGCTGTCGGCACGTCGGGCTCCCCGTCCCCATGTCCCCATGACTCACTGCGTTCACTGCGTTACTGCACAGCGCGGTGCTTCTGCACCTTATCCACGGACCGTGGGCTGGTGAACACACAATCCGCCAAGCGCCAGTAGTTTTCTGGGCCCGCACGGCCCTTGCGCTGGGCCCGGACCTGGGCCTGGACACGGCCGGCGGTGGGCCCCAGGACCCACCCGCGGGCCCCGCTCCCCAACCGCCGTCCCTTCCAGAGGTCTTGACAACTCGATTGGTCTGGACCAGCTTGTTCCCTCAGCGGTGGCCACCGTTCCGACCCTCCACACCCCCAACTCCCCCTCCGGAGGCAGCAAGTGGACCGCACCACCACACGCTCCCGCAGATGGATCGGCGGCGCCCTGGCGCTGGCCGTCGGTTCCGGGCTCGTCCTCGTCGGCGGCGCCGGCACCGCCCAGGCCGCGGACGTCAACGTGGCCAAGAACGCGGGCTTCGAGTCCGGTACCGCCAACTGGACCTGTACGGCGGGCAGCGGCTCCGCGGTCTCCTCGCCCGTACGGACGGGAGCCGGCGCCCTCAAGGCGACCCCGGCCGGCCAGGACAACGCCCGGTGCAGCCAGGTCGTCACCGTCAAGCCCAACTCGACGTACACCCTGAGCGCCTGGGTGCAGGGCGGGTACACCTACCTCGGCGCGAGCGGCACCGGGACCACGGACGTCTCCACCTGGACCCCCGACAGCTCCTCCTGGAAGCAGCTGAGCACCAGCTTCACCACCGGCGCGAACACCACCTCGGTGACCGTCTACACCCACGGCTGGTACGGACAGGCCGCCTACCACGTCGACGACGTCTCCGTCTTCGGCCCCGACGGGGGCGGCGGCACCGACCCCGACCCGGTCGTCCCGTCGACCCCGGCGGGCCTCGCCGCGGGCACGGTCACCTCGTCCTCGGTCGCGCTGAGCTGGAACGCGGTCTCGGGCGCCACCGGCTACAAGGTGTACAGGGACGGCGCGCCGACCCAGACCGTCTCCGGCACCTCGGCCACCGTGACGGGCCTCGCCGCCGACACGACGTACCAGTTCCAGGTCTCCGCGACCAACGCGGCGGGTGAGTCGGCCAAGTCCACCGCCGTCTCGGCCCGGACCGGCACCACCAACCCGGGCCCCGGTCCGTCCGTGCCCAAGCACGCCCTGACCGGCTACTGGCAGAACTTCAACAACGGCGCGACGGTCCAGAAGCTGCGGGACGTCCAGGCGCAGTACGACATCATCGCCGTCTCCTTCGCCGACTCGACCACCACGCCCGGCCAGATCGTCTTCAACCTGGACCCGGCCGTCGGCTACGCCTCCGTCGCCGACTTCAAGGCGGACGTCGCCGCGAAGAAGGCGGCCGGCAAGTCGGTCATCATCTCCGTCGGCGGCGAGAAGGGGAACGTCACCATCAACAGCGACGCCTCCGCGACCGCCTTCGCGGACAGCGCGTACGCCCTGATGCAGGAGTACGGCTTCAACGGGGTCGACATCGACCTGGAGCACGGCATCAACTCCACGTACCTGACCAAGGCGCTGCGCCAGCTCTCCGCCAAGGCCGGTTCGTCGATGGTCCTGACGATGGCCCCGCAGACCATCGACATGCAGAACACGGGCACCGAGTACTTCAAGACCGCGCTCGCCGTGAAGGACATCCTGACCGTGGTCAACATGCAGTACTACAACAGCGGTTCGATGCTCGGCTGCGACGGCAAGGTGTACAGCCAGGGCTCGGTGGACTTCCTCACCGCGCTCGCCTGCATCCAGCTCCAGGGCGGCCTCGACGCCTCCCAGGTCGGGCTCGGCGTGCCGGCCTCGACCCGTGGCGCGGGCAGCGGCTACGTCGACCCGTCGATCGTGAAGAACGCGCTGGACTGCCTGGCCCGCGGCACCAACTGCGGCTCCTTCAAGCCCTCGCAGACCTGGCCCAACCTGCGCGGCGCGATGACCTGGTCGACCAACTGGGACGCGACGGCCGGCAACGCCTGGTCCAACGCGGTCGGACCGCACGTCCACAACCTCCCGTAGTACGAGATCGCTCCACGAACAGCGCCGCCGCTCCCCCGGCGGCGCTGTTCGCGTGTTCACCCCGCGAGATAGCGGTCGAGTACGAGGCGAGCTGCGCGACCCACTGCGTCACGAGGGCGGCGCGGCCGTTGACCTCGCAGTGGTAGGAGCTGCCGTCCATGCGGGCGGCGGCGACCTCGGCCCGGAAGCGCTCGCGGAAGACGGGATCGGCGGCGAGTTCCGGCCGCGCGACCTTCACGGCGACCGCCCGTCCGCCGCGCGAGCGCGCCAGATACACGGTGCCCATACCGCCTTCGCCTAGTTTGTGTTCGACCTCGTACGTACCGATCAGCGTCCCCACGCCGACAGTATGGCCGAAGTACCTGCTTGACCAGTGCATGTCAGAGCCTCACGATATGCCCGGACACCCGCACCACTCTGTCGCACACCCCCACACTCCCCACCCAGGAGACAGCATGCGACTTCGAACCCGCGGAAGAAGGTCCGCCACTCTCGCGGCCCTTCTGGCGCTCGCCCTCGCGGCGCCCCTCTCCGCAGGCGCCTATCAGGCCGGAGCCGACGCGGAACCGACCGCCGCCACCGAGGAAGTGATCCGCCAGTACGAGATCCACGGCCCGTCCACCGTCGCCGAACGCACCGAGCTCGCCGCGACCGGCGTCTCGATCGACGAGGCGGACGACCACAGCGTCGTCGTCAGCGCCAACTCCGCCCAGCTGCGCAAGCTCCGCGCACTCGGCCACCGCCCCGAGGCGCTGCCGGCCCCGCCCGACCGCTCGGTCAAGGGCATGGCGGTCGAACCCTTCGACTTCCCGTCCGCCGACTCCAGGTACCACAACTTCGCCGAAATGAACGCGGAGATCGACCAGCGTCTCGCCCAGTACCCGAACATCATGAACAAGCGGGTCATCGGCAAGACGTACCAGGGCCGGGACATCGTCGCCATCAAGATCAGCGACAACGTCGGCACGGACGAGGCCGAGCCCGAGGTCCTCTTCACCCACCACCAGCACGCCCGCGAGCACCTGACCGTCGAGATGGCGCTCTACCTGCTGCGCGAGCTGGGGGCGGGCTACGGCACGGACTCCCGGATCACCAACGTGGTCAACAGCCGCGAGATCTGGATCGTGCCGGACCTCAACCCCGACGGCGGCGAGTACGACATCGCCTCCGGCTCCTACCGCAGCTGGCGCAAGAACCGGCAGCCGAACTCCGGCTCCAGCTACGTCGGCACGGACATGAACCGCAACTGGGACTACAAGTGGGGCTGCTGCGGCGGCTCCTCGGGCAGCAAGAGCTCCGAGACGTACCGGGGCACGGCCCCCGAGTCGGCGCCCGAGGTGAAGGTCGTCGCGGACTTCGTCCGCTCCCGTGTGGTGGGCGGCAAGCAGCAGATCAGGGCTGCGATCGACTTCCACACGTACAGCGAGCTGGTGCTCTGGCCCTTCGGCTGGACCACCGCGAACACCGCGCCGGGCATGACCCAGGACGACCGTGACGCGTTCGCGGCCGTCGGCCAGAAGATGGGCGCGAGCAACGGCTACACGGCCGAGCAGTCGAGCGACCTCTACATCACGGACGGGTCGATCGACGACTACCTCTGGGGCTCGCAGCGGATCTTCGGATACACCTTCGAGATGTATCCGGCCTCGTCCTGGAACGGCGGCTTCTATCCGCCCGACGAGGTGATCGAGCGCGAGACGAGCCGCAACAAGGACGCCGTCCTCCAGCTCCTGGAGAACGCGGACTGCATGTACCGCTCGATCGGCAAGGCCTCGCAGTACTGCACCGCCTGACGCACGGACAGGGGCGCCCCGGGTTCTCCGGGGCGCCCCTCGCCGCGCCGAGACCCGTCAGACCACCAGGCTCAGCGCCGCGGCGACCGCGAATCCGGCGAGCGAGAGCACCGATTCCAGGACGGTCCAGGACTTCAGGGTGTCGCGCTCCGAGATGCCGAAGTACTTGGAGACGATCCAGAAGCCGCCGTCGTTGACGTGCGAGGCGAAGATCGAGCCGGCCGAGATCGCCATGATGACCAGGGCGAGGAACGCCTGCGAGTGGTCGCCGCCCTCGACCAGGGGCAGGACGATGCCGGCCGTGGTGACGATGGCGACGGTCGCCGAGCCCTGGGCGACCCGCAGGACGAGCGAGATCAGGTAGGCGAGGACGATCACCGGCAGGCCGACGTCGTTGAAGGTGTCGGAGAGCGCCTGGGCGACTCCGCTCGCCTTGAGGATCGCGCCGAAGACACCGCCGGCGCCGACCACGAGCAGGATGTTGCCGACCGGCTTCAGCGAGGACGTGGACACCTGCTCCAGGGACTTGCGGGACCAGCCGCGCCGGATGCCGAGCAGGTAGTACGCGAGGAACAGCGCGATCGTCAGGGCGACGAACGGGTTGCCGAAGAACTCGATCACCGAGCGGGTGGTCGACTCGTCCAGGGCGATGGAGGAGAACGTCGCGGCGAGGATGAGGACCAGCGGCGTACCGATGATGAGGAGCACGGTGGCGAGGGAGACGGGCGCCTCGGAGGCACCGCCCTTGCGCTCGGCGGCGACCTGCGCCTTGGCGTCCTCCGCGGCCTCGACCATGTCCTGCGGGACCTCGACGAAGATGCGCTTGCCGATCCAGGAGGCGTAGGCCCAGGCGGCGAGGACGGCGGGGATGCCGACGACGATGCCCATGAGGATGACCCAGCCGAGCGAGACGTGCAGCAGTCCGGCGGCGGCGACGGGGCCGGGGTGCGGCGGCAGGAAGGCATGGGTCATGGAGAGACCCGCGAGGAGCGGCATGCAGTAGAGCAGGATCGACTTGCCGGAGCGCTTGGCGGCCGCGTAGACGATCGGCGCGAGGACGAAGATGCCGACGTCGAAGAAGACCGGGATGCCGAAGATCAGTCCGGTCAGGCCCATCGCGAGCGGCGCCCGCTTCTCGCCGAAGAGGCCGAGGAGCCGGGAGGACAACACCTCGGCGCCGCCGGAGACTTCGAGGATCGCGCCGAGCATGGTGCCGAGGCCGATGATGATCGCGACATGGCCCAGGATGCCGCCCATGCCGGTCTCGATGACGGAGGTGGCGGCGGACTTCTGGACCGTGCCGAAGAGTTCGGTGACGGAGAGACCCGCGGCGAGGCCGACGCTGATCGAGACGGCGAGCAGCGCGACGAAGGGCTGCAGCCTGACCTTGATGATCAGGACGAGGAGGAGGGCGATACCGAGGGCGGCGACGGTGAGCAGTCCGGCGGTGCCCGGTATGAGGAGGAGCAGTCCTCCGGTGTGAGGTGGGGTCTCGGCGGCGGGGGGTGCGGCGGCGAGCAGCAAGGGGGACCTCGTTTTTGGGTAGGGGGGAGCGCGGCACGGCGTCCCGGGGCGGACGCCGTGCCGTGGAGCGGCGGTTTCAGAAGGATCAGTCCGGGTCAGCCGAGGACCGCGAGGGCGTCGATCTCGATCAGGAGACCCTTGGGGAGGCCGACGTAGACCGTCGTACGGGCCGAGGCGGGCGCCTTCAGGCCCTGCTCCTCGAAGTACGCGTTGTAGATCTCGTTCATCTCGGCGAAGTGGTCGACGTCGGTGAGGTAGACGCGCATCATCATCACGTCGTCCCAGCTCGCGCCGCCCTCCTCCAGGATCGCCTTGACGTTGGCGAAGGTCTGGAGGGTCTGCTCGCGCAGCGTCGGGCCGGCCGGGGTGGGCGCCTGGCCCTCGACGGCGGGGAGGAAGCCGACCTGGCCGGCGACCTGGAGGATGTTGCCCTTCTTGACGCCGTGCGAGAACTTCGCGGGCGGGGCGGTGTGGGTCGCGGGGGTGAGGGCGATCTTCTCGGTCATGTCCGGTCCTTGGTAGGGGGGTTGCCTGAGTAGTCCCGGCTGATGGCGTCGGCGGTGCGGCGCACCAGCGGGAGCAGGGTGAGGAGTTCCTCGGCGGTCACGACCACATTGGGCGCCGAGACCGACATGGCGGCGACGACGCGGCCGTCGGCGCCGCGGATGGGGGCACCGATGCAGTTGATGGACTCCTCGTGGCCACCGAGGTCGGTGGCCCAGCCCTGTTCGCGTACGGTGGCCAGCTCCTTGAGGAAAGCGGCCGCGTTGGGGATCGAACGGGGCGTGTACATGGGGTAGTCGAGCTTGGCGGCGATGGCCCGCCGCTCGGGCTCGGAGAGGTCGGCGAGCAGCAGCTTGGCGACGGCGGCGACGGTGATCGCGACGGGCTTTCCGATGCGGGAGTACATCCGGACCGGGTAGCGGCTCTCGACCTTGTCGATGTAGAGGACCTCGCCCTCCTCGTGGACCGCGAGGTGGACGGTGTGCCCGATCTGCTCGTTGAGCGCGGTGAGGTGGGGGTGCGCGATCTCGCGGATGTCGAGGTTCTCGACGGCTTCCTGGGCGAGCGCGAAGAGGCGGGCACCGAGGCGGTAGCGCTGGTCCTGCTGGCGGTAGACGAGCCCGTGCTCGTGCAGGGTGCGCAGCAGCCGGAGCGCGGTGGACTTGTGCACCCCGAGCCGGTCGGCGACCTGCCCGAGGTCGGCGGGTCCCTGGGCGAGCAGCGGCAGGATGCTCAGCGCTCGGTCGACGGTCTGGCTCATGGCGTACGTACCTCCTGGTCCTCCCCCGTCCAGCCGGGGCCGAGGTGAAGTCTCCCCCAGCCCTCGTCGTCGAGGGCGACGAGCCGGTCGGCGTGTGCGGTACGGGCAGGGGCGCCCAGATCGCCGGGGACGGTGAGCGCGGCGGCGGCCATGAGGTGCCCGTGCCTGATCCGGGCGGTGGCGTCGAGCCCGCGGAGGGTGGCGGAGAGGAACCCTGCGGCGAAGGCGTCACCGGCACCGACGGGGGCGACGACGTCGACGGTGGGGGCGGGGACGGTGGTGACGAGGTCCGGTCCGGGGGAGGACTCTGCCCCGGCACGGCGCTCGAACACGACCGCGCCCGCCGCACCCCGCTTCACCACGAGAAGCCCCGGCTCCGGCAGCGCGGCGCGCACAGCGGCCGCCCCGCGCACCCCCCACGCCTCCTCCGCCTCGTCCTCGCCCACGAACACCACATCCCCGCCCCGCGCCAGTTCGAGGAGCACCCGCCCGCCGACCGGCGCGTCCGACCACAGTCCCGCCCGGAAGTTCACGTCGAACGAGACCAGCGGCCGGCCCGCCCGCGGCGCGGTCAGCGAACGCATCAGCGCCAGGCAGTCGTCCGACAGCGCCGCGGTGATCCCGGACAGGTGCAGGACCCGCCCGTCGGCGACGGAGTCGTACGGCACGGTCGTCGGCGACATCGCCGACGCCGCCGACCCGGCCCGGTAGTACGCGACCTCGTGCCCGGCGGTCGCCCGGTCCGTGGCGGTGCGGAAGTAGATGCCCGTCGGCCGCTCGGCGTCCCGCCCGACCGCCGACACGTCGACCCCGTACGCCCCGATCGCCTCCACCAGGTGGTCGCCGAAGCCGTCCGCGCCGACCCGGCCGACCCACTTCGCCCGGTGCCCCGCCGCGGCCAGCGCGCATGCCACGTTGGACTCGGCGCCGCCGATGGTGCGGGCGAAGGAGGGAGCGTCGGCGAGGCGGCCCGGCCGGGAGGGCAGAAAGGTGACCATGGACTCGCCGAGGCAGACGACGTCCACGGGCGGCGCGTCCACGGGCGGGGCTCCGGTCACGTGCGGACTCCTCGTCGATCATGCGGGTCCGTTGACCCGGCGTTGGCCCGGATGTTAGACAGCATCAAGCGATATGCGCAATGACTGTTGCACACCATGCAACGACCTCGACGAGGAGGACCCATGCCCGCCGACCGGCCCACCCCACAGCTGGCCAACGAGCGTGTCGACCACCGCTTCAAGGCCCTGCCCCCGGACGCCGAGGGCCTGACCGTCGGCGAGCTGGCCGCGCAGCGCCGCAACCTCTTCACGGGCGGCTTCACCACCCCCGTCCTCGCCCTGTCCGCCGAGTCCGTCGAGCACAACCTCCGCCTCCTGGAGACCTACGCCGAGCGCCACGGCCTCGCCTTCGCCCCGCACGGCAAGACCTCGATGGCCCCACAGCTCTTCGACCGCCAGCTGGAGCACGGCGCCTGGGGCATCACCGCCGCCGTCCCGCACCAGGCCCGCGTCTACCGTGCCCACGGCATCGCCCGGATCTTCCTCGCCAACGAACTCGTCGACGCCCCCGCCCTGCGCTGGCTGGCCTCCGAACTCGACGCGGACCCCGACTTCCGCTTCGTCTGTTACGTCGACTCCGTGCGCGGGGTCGAACTGATGGACGCGGCGCTCACCGAGGCCGGCGCCCGCCGCCCCGTGGACGTCGTCGTCGAGCTCGGCGCCGGCGAGGGAGCCCGTACCGGAGCCCGTACCGAGGCCGACTGCACCGCCGTGGCCGACGCCGTCGCCGCGACCACGACCCTGCGTCTGGTCGGCGTCGCCGGCTACGAGGGCGAGGTCCCGCAGGCCACGCCCGAGCGGGTGCACGACTGGCTGAACCGCCTCGTCTCCCTCGCCGCCGACCTCGACAAGGCGGGCCGGTTCTCCCCCGAGATCGAGGAGATCGTCGTCAGCGCGGGCGGCAGCGCCTGGTTCGACGCGGTCGCCGACGTCTTCGCCGGGATCCCCGAACTCTCCCTCCCCGTGCTGAAGCTGCTGCGCTCCGGCGCGTACGTCTCGCACGACGACGGCCACTACCGGCACCTCACCCCCTTCAACCGGGTCCCGGAGGAGGGCGCGCTGCATTCCGCCTTCCGGCTCTGGGCACAGGTCGTCTCCCGTCCGACGCCCGAGCAGGCGTTCACCAACGCGGGCAAGCGCGACGCCGCGTACGACCTGGACCTGCCCGAGGCGCAGGTGGTCCGCGACGCCCGTACGGGCACGGTCCGCACCGCCGAGGGCATCGCGGTCACGGGTCTGTCCGACCAGCACGGCTGGGTACGTACGGAGCGGGGCGCCGAGCTGGAGGTCGGCGACTGGCTGGGCATGGGCCTGTCCCACCCGTGCACGTCCTTCGACAAGTGGCAGCTCATCCCGCTGGTCGAGGCGGACGGCACGGTCGTCGACTACATCCGTACCTTCTTCTAGAGGAGCCGGTCACCATGGACCTCGTCATCCGCGACGTGGACGTCATCGACGGCTCCGGCGGGGACTCGTACCGCGCCGACGTCGCCGTCGACGGCGGCCGGATCGCCGCCATCGTCAAGGAGGCCGCGGCGGCGGGCTGTCAGCGCCCCACCGCCCGCCGCGTCCTGGACGCCGAGGGCCTCGCCCTGTCCCCCGGCTTCATCGACATGCATGCCCACAGCGACCTCGCGCTGCTCCGCGACCCGGAGCACACCGCGAAGGCCGCACAGGGTGTGACCCTCGAAGTCCTGGGCCAGGACGGGCTGTCGTACGCGCCGGTCGACGACCGCACGCTCGCGGAGGTCCGCCGGGCGATCACCGGCTGGAACGGCGACGGCTCCGACATCGACTTCGACTGGCGCACGGTCGGCGAGTACCTGGACCGCCTCGACCGCGGTATCGCGGTGAACGCGGCGTATCTGGTCCCCCAGGGCACGGTGCGGATGTACGCGGTCGGCTGGGACGACCGCCCGGCGACCGAGGCCGAGCTGGACCGGATGCGACAGCTCGTCGCGGAGGGCATGGAGCAGGGCGCGGTGGGCATGTCCTCGGGGCTGACGTACACCCCGGGCATGTACGCGCCCGATTCCGAACTCACGGAACTCTGCAAGGTCGTGGCGGGGTACGGCGGCTACTACTGCCCGCACCACCGCTCGTACGGCGCCGGTGCGCTCCAGGCGTACGAGGAGATGGTGGCCCTCACGCGGGACGCGGGCTGCGCGCTGCATCTCGCGCACGCGACGATGAACTTCGGCGTGAACAAGGGCAAGGCGCCGGACCTCCTGTCCCTCCTCGACCAGGCCCTCGCCGGCGGCTCCGACATCACCCTCGACACCTACCCGTACACGCCCGGCTGCACGACCCTCGTGGCGATGCTGCCCAGCTGGGCGAGCGAGGGCGGCCCGGAGGCGATCCTTGCGCGGCTCCAGGACCCGGAGACCTCGGAACGGATCCGCCACCACCTGGAAGAGATCGGCTCGGACGGCTGCCACGGCGTGCCGATCGAGTGGGACACGATCGAGATCTCGGGCGTGAGCGACCCGGGTCTCGTGTCCTGCGTGGGCAGGACGATCGCCCGGTCCGCCGAGATGCGCGGCGAGGCCCCGTGGGTCACGGCCCGGCGCCTGCTGATCGACGACAGGCTGGGATCGACGATCCTCCAGCACGTCGGCCACGAGGAGAACGTCCGCACGATCATGCGCCACCGGGTCCACACCGGCGGCTCGGACGGCATCCTCCAGGGCCTCAAGCCGCACCCGCGGGCGTACGGGACGTTCCCGGAGTACCTGGGGAAGTACGTACGCGAGGAGGGCGTGCTCTCCCTGGAGGAGTGCGTGGCCCACCTGACCTCCCGCCCGGCGGCCCGCCTCCGCCTCCCGGACCGTGGCCTGATCCGCGAGGGCTACGTGGCGGACATGGTCCTCTTCGACCCGAGGACGGTGGCGGCGGGCTCGACGTACGCGGCTCCCCGCACCTTCCCGGTGGGCATCCCGCACGTCCTGATCGACGGAAAGTTCGTGATCGAGGACGGCAGGCGCACGGACGTGCTTGCCGGCCGCGCCGTCAGGAGGCGACGGTGACGTGACGGGCTCACCGGAATCGGCCGCTCACCGGCCGATTCCGCTGAGCCCGACGGCGAGTGCGGCGGGCAGCAGGGCCCCGATCGCCTGGAGCAGCACGGTACGGCCTCCCTCCCGCACGTCGGCCGCTCCGAGGTGCCCTGCCGGGAACGCTATCGAGCGGCCACCCGTCGTACGCCCGTCCCTTCGCCGTCCGAGCGGGTCATTGCCGGGTCGTCGGCCTCCCGCTCGCCGTCTACGACGGCCTGGCGGCCCGGTCGGCGTGGGCCGTCCGGGGTGCCGGGACCGACGGCGCGATCCCTCCGGCGGGCCGTGCCCACGACTCCCGCCGCGCCCACACGAGTCCCAGGGCGAGCACCACGCCGGCCGCCACGAACCCGTACCACGGTGTGTGTCCCGACGGCGCCGTCTCGTACACGAGCGCCGCCGAGAAGACGGCGAGCAGCTGCCCCGCCCGTGCGTCCCACGCCACCGCCGCGACGACGGCCGTCCCCCACAGCAGGTACCACGGCTGCACCATCGGCGACAGCGCCACCAGCGCCACCAGCGAAAGCCCCAGCCCCAGCACCGGATCGATTCGCCCCTTCCACGCCCGCCACGCGAGCGCCAGGATGATCACCACGGCCGCGAGAAGCCCGAGCTTCTGCACCACGCCCTTCACCGGATCGGGGTCGTCCGCGAGCAGCAGCCCGAGCCCCAGCCCCACGTCGCTGGTCACCGACAGTGCGGTGTGGATGGCGCCGGCGACGCCCTGCGTACGCACCCATCCGAACCCGGTTCCGGCCACCACCGTGGCCCCCGCGGCGACCGCCCCCGCCACCAGCCCCGGCAGCACGAGCCCCTTCACCAGGCCCACCGCACCCCGTGCGCCACCGTCCCGCCGCGCGACCATCACGCCGATGAAGAGCAGCGCGACCGCAGCGGGCGACTTGATCATCATCGCGAGCCCGACGAGCACGCAGCCGAGCACCCATCGCCCCCGCTTCGCGAGCACGACGCCGCTGAGCATGAGCCCGACCATGAGCCCGTCGTTGTGCATCCCGCCGACGACGTGGATGAGCAGCAGCGGATTGAGCGCGGCCAGCCACAGCGCTCCGCTGCCACCCCCCAGCCCCCGCACGGCCCAGACGATCAGCGCGAGCGCGCCGAGAGCGATCAGCCGCATCCCGAGGACGGCGGGGACGATCTCCCCACCCGTCACCTTCACCACGGCCTGCGCGAGGACGAGGAAGACCGGTCCGTACGGAGCGGGGGTGTCGGTCCAGTGCCCGCCGACGCTCGCCGCCGCGTCCGCCCCGAGGTCGCCGGGGCCGAGGACCGACGGCCCGCCCCCGTACACGTCGTGCCCCTCCAGGACCATGGCGCCCTGCGCGATGTAGCTGTAGACGTCGGCGCTGTAGAGCGGCGGCGCGAGCACCAGCGGCGCGGTCCACCACGCCAGCGTGCCGAGCACCCCCTCCCGCGCGTCCCGCACCCCACGCGCCAGCAGCACCCCGTACCGCAACCACACCGCGACGAGGAGCGTCAGCCCCAGGTACCCGAGGAGCGCGCCGGCCAGGGTCGCCGCGGACCCCCGGGCCGCCCACCACCCCCACGGCTCACGCGCCGGCAGCGTCCCGGCCGTGTAGCCGCCCACCGCGACGGCGAGCGCCCCGAAAGCACCGAGCCACCGGCATCCGGAGGCACTCCACAGGCCGCTCCACCGCGACACGACCGCCTGCCTCACTGCGTCCGCTTCTGTTGCCCGGGGGCGGAGCCCGACTTCCCGGGCTTGCCACTCGTGGAACCAGCGGGCGAACCGCCGGAAGTACCGTCCGTCGCGGTGGCCGACGCGGTCGCCGTACCGGAGGCACTCGGACGGGCCTCGGCCGACGCGGACGAGGAGGCGGACCCGGACGGCTTCGACGCGGACGGTGCCGGTGTGCCGGTGGCACCGGCCTCCGCGCCGTCCCCCGACGGGTCGGCCTGGATCAGCGCGGGCAACCCCGGACGCCCGTCGTCCCCCGTCGGGGTCCCGCCGGTCTGCCCGGAGCGGAACGCGCCGGAGACGACCGCGACCAGCACTCCGAGGGCGACGACACCGCCCCCGGCCAGCAGCCGGCCCGCCCAGGGGGCCCGCCGCGCCGTGGCATGACGGCGGCGGCGCCCGGGGGCGCCTGCGGCACGGTCGTCCTGGTGGCTCATGGCCGCGAATTCTACGGAGCGGCCGCGCGCCCGAGCGCACGGGTCACGTTCCCGGACCCTCGCGCCCCGCCCGCCTGAAGCGCCCCGCCCCGCCCGACGTGTCCCAAAACACGAGGCGCCCCGCTCCGGCCCGCCGTAAGCTCTCGACATGCAGGTGATCCAGTCCACGAAGCTCGCCAACGTCTGTTACGAAATCCGGGGCCCGGTGCTCGAAGAGGCGATGCGGCTGGAGGCTGCGGGTCATCGCATCCTCAAGCTCAACACCGGCAACCCGGCCGCCTTCGGCTTCGAGTGCCCGCCGGCGATCCTCGAGGACGTCCTGCGCAACCTCGCCGACGCCCACGGCTACGGCGACGCGAAGGGCCTGCTCTCCGCCCGCCGCGCGGTGATGAGCCACTACGAGACCAAGGGCATTCCGCTCTCCGTCGAGGACATCTACCTCGGCAACGGCGTCTCCGAGCTGATCCAGATGTCGATGCAGGCGCTGCTCGACGACGGCGACGAGGTCCTCGTCCCCGCCCCGGACTATCCGCTGTGGACCGCCTCGGTCTCCCTCGCGGGCGGTACGGCCGTGCACTACCGCTGCGACGAGCAGGCGGACTGGATGCCGGACCTCGCCGACATCGAGCGGAAGATCACCGACCGCACCAAGGCGATCGTGATCATCAACCCGAACAACCCCACGGGCGCCGTCTACGACGACGAGATGCTCCGTTCCCTCACCGAGATCGCCCGCCGCCACAACCTGGTCATCTGTTCCGACGAGATCTACGACAAGATCCTCTACGACGGCACCACGCACACCCCCACCGCTGCCATCGCCCCCGACCTGCTCGTCCTCACGTTCAACGGGATGAGCAAGAACTACCGGGTCGCCGGCTTCCGCTCCGGCTGGCTGGCGGTCTGCGGCCCCAAGGCCCACGCCACCTCGTACATCGAGGGGCTGACGATCCTCGCCAACATGCGGCTGTGCGCCAACATGCCCGCGCAGCACGCGGTGGCCGCCGCCCTGCAGGGCCGGCAGTCGATCGAGGACCTGGTCCTGCCCGGCGGCCGGCTGCTGGAGCAGCGCGACACGGCGTACGAGCTGCTCACGCAGATCCCGGGCGTGACCTGTGTGAAGCCGAAGGGCGCCCTGTACCTCTTCCCGCGGCTCGACCCGAACGTCTACAAGATCAAGGACGACCGGCAGATGGTCCTCGATCTGCTGCGGACCGAGAAGATCATGGTGGTGCACGGCACCGGCTTCAACTGGCACGAGCCGGACCACTTCCGCATCGTCACGCTCCCCACGGCCACGGACCTGGCGGACGCCGTGACCAAGATCGGCCGCTTCCTGGACGGCTACAGCCAGCCGTAGCCCACCCACACCGGACCGCACTCAACTTTAGATCGAATCTAAGCTAGGATGGCCGCAGAGCTACTGCAGGAGGCCGTCCCATGTACGAACCGATCCGCACGAAGTCGGTCCACCGGATGGCCGACGACGACCAGAACGCGTACCCGCACCGCTCCCGCGAAGAAGAGCTGGACATCCAGCTCGCCGGACATCTCGCCGCACTGCTCGCCGTCACGGACGAGCTGGGCGACACGGCGGCCGGTGAGCTCATCGCCCGGCAGGTGGCGCGGCTGCGCGGCGCGCCGCCGGCCCGTCACGCGGGGCTGAGCGGCTCGAACACCCGGTCGCTGCACCGACGCGCCCACGCCCTCGCGGGCCGAGCCCTGGTCGTCGCCGCCTCCCGGGCCGACACGGCCGTCGCGATCCTCGCCGCCGAGCGCATGGACGCGCACACCGCGGCGCTGACCTCCCCCGAGCTGGTCAGCGCCCCCTGACGGCCCCGGGCCGCGTGCCGGGGAGGCGCGCGACCCGGGTGCCACCCAGTACCGCGGCCACGGAGCCATGCCCGCCGGGCGGCGCACCGCCACCCCCTGCGCGGACGCGATCGCGGTACACGGCGCTCCGGTTCGGTACCGGGATCGGGCCTTCACCCGCCGTCCACCCAACTCCCCCTGGAATGTGGGCTTCCGCGAGCAACCTGCACCTGTGAGACGCATTCTGGGAATCGTCCTGGCCGTCCTGCTCCTCGGCGGCGTGGCCGTCGCCCTCGTGGCAGGCGGCGACAAGGACAAGAGCACGGCAACGAAGACCGTGCGAGGAGTCATCGGATCGGAGAAGGCGGAGTTCTTCGCCGATCCCAAGGTGGTGAAGGCCCTGGCCGACAAGGGCTTCACCGTGAAGGCGGAGACCTCCGGGTCCTGGGACATGGAGCAACTGCCGCTCGACGGCTACGACTTCGCGTTCCCTTCGTCCAAGGCGCCGGCCGACGAGCTGCGGGCCAGGACGAAGGTGAAGGGCGCCGTGCTGCGCCCCTTCTACTCACCGCTCGTCGTCGTCGCCCACAGCTCCGCCGCCAAGGTCCTCGCCGACAACGGCCTGGTCACCCTGGCCGCCGGAGGCCGCACCGGCACCCTGCGCATGGGCCCCTACCTGGAGGCCGCGAAGGCCGACCGGACCTGGCAGCAGCTCAAGGGCGCGGCCGGACACCCGGAGCTGAGCGGCACGGTCTTCATCACGTCCACCGACCCGGTCGCCTCCAACTCCGGCGCGCTCTACCTCGCCGCGGCGAGCTATGTCGCCGACGGCGGCAAGGTCGCGGGCGACAAGGCCGCGGTGGACCGCACGGCGCCGCTGCTGCGCAAGCTGATCCAGGTGCAGGGCGCCCAGCAGTCCGGCTCGGACGCCCCGTTCCGCGACTTCATCAGCGGTGTCGGCAACCAGCTGGTGCTCGTGTACGAGTCCCAGGTCGCCTCCCCGCTCCTCGCCGCGCAGGACCTGGGAGACCTGGTGGTGCTGTACCCCGACACCACGGTGATCAGCGACCACACGGTCGTACCGCTCAGCGAGGACGGCCGGGCGCTCGGCGAACTGCTCACCTCCGACAAGGAGTTGCGCGAGCTCGCGGTGGGCCACGGCTTCCGCCCGCAAGGCGCCGCCGCCGAGTTCACGGCCGCGACCGCCACCCTCAAGGACCGCCTCAACCAGACCATGACCGGAGTCCGCCAGGCGCCCGTGCCCACCAGCGAGGTGCTGCACGAGATGGCGCGGCGGGCCCGAAACCAGGGGGACCCCGCATGACCACGCCCGAAGCCCCGTTGATCCTCACCCCGCCGGAGCCGGTCGCCCCGGTCCGTGCCGAACAGGCCTCCGGCCTCGTCCCGCTCGACGAGTCCGTCCGCACGGAGATGACCCGCAGGGCGGTCGAGTACGTCGGCTCGCTCGCCGGGCTCGACACCCGCTCGCCCGAGTTCGCGGGACGCATCGGGGAGATCGCCGCGCTCGGGGCCGGCGAGATGCGCAGCGCCGCGGCGCAGTCGAACCGGATGCTCGACCGTACGGTCCGCTCGCTGGCCGACGGCGGCGGCGACGCCCAGTCGCGGGTCGGCTCCTCGCTCGTGGAGCTGCGCCGCACGGTCGAGGACCTCGACCCGCGCGACACCCCCGGCAAGGGGGCCCGGCGGCTGCTGTCCAAGCTGCCGGGTGGCAACAAGCTGCGCGACCACGTCGCCAAGTACGCCTCCTCCCAAGGCACGCTGAACCGGATCGTGGGGTCGCTGCGCGGCGGCCAGGACGAGCTGCGCCGCGACAACGCGGCGCTGCAGACCGAGCGGGCCAGGCTCTGGGAGACCATGGGCAAGCTCCAGGAGTACGCGATCCTCACCGAGGCCCTGGACGCGGCCGTGGAGGAGCGCATCGCGCTGAAGGCGGACCCGTCGGCGGCGGACGCGCTCCGCTCCGACGTCCTCTTCCCGGTCCGCCAGAAGCACCAGGACCTGCTGACCCAACTCGCCGTCTGCGCTCAGGGATACCTGGCGATGGACGTCGTCCGCCGCAACAACGACGAGCTGATCAAGGGCGTCGACCGGGCGGCGACGACGACGGTCTCGGCGCTGCGGATCGCGGTGATGCTCTCCTCCGCGCTGGAGAACCAGCGCAAGGTGGTCGAGCAGGTCAATGTGCTGCGCTCGACGACCGAGGACCTGATCCGCGGCAACGCGGAGATGCTGGCGACCCAGAGCGGCGAGATCCAGCGCATCGCGGCGGACCCGGCGGTCGGCGCGGAGACGCTGCGGACGGCGTTCCAGCAGATCTACCGGACGCTCGACGCGATCGACACGTACAAGGTCCAGGCGACGGAGTCGATGGCGGCGACGGTCGAGTCCCTGACCTCCGAACTCCAGACCGCCGGCGCCTACCTGGACCGCACCCGCCGCAAGAGCGCGCTGGAAGGCGGCCTGGAATGACATCCTCCACACCGGGGCCCGGCAGACCGACACCGGCCGCCACCCCCGCCGACGGCACCACCGCCCGCACGGGCTCCCGGCGCGCCCGCCGCCCCGCCGCCCTGGCCCTCGCGCTCGTCGCGCTCATGGCCGCCGCCACCCCCCCCCCCGCCCCCGGAGGCCGCGAAGACCGCCGCGGGACACAGGCCGGCCCCCCCCCCCCTCGGGCCGTCGGCGATCGGCCCCGCCCCCCCCCCCCCCCCGGCGGGGGGGGCCGCCGACGACGGCGGCGGTACGCAGGCCGGCCCGCCCCGCACGCTCCGCGTCCTCGCCTCCTCCGAGCTCGCCGACATGGAGCCCGTCCTCGAAGAGGCGCGCAAAGCGACCGGGGTCACCGTCAAGCCCACGTACTCCGGCACGCTCGACGCCGTCGAGCAGATCGCGTCCGGCGCGGCGGACAGGTCGTACGACGCGGTCTGGCTCTCGTCCAACGACTACCTGCGACTGCGTCCCGACACCGCGAAGAAGATCACCGGCGAGACCCCGATCATGACCTCCCCGGTCGCCCTCGGTATCCGCCCGGGCGCCGTGACCCGCCTCGGCTGGGATCCCGCCAAGGTCACCTGGTCGCAGATCCACCAGGCCGTCGCCGAGAAGAAGCTCGGCTACGGCATGACCGACCCGGCCCGCTCCAACTCGGGATTCTCCGCGCTGGTCTCGATCGCCTCCGGTCTCTCCGGCGCCCAGTCCGCCCTTACCGAGAAGGACGTCGCCGCGGCCACGCCGAAGCTCAAGGAGTTCTTCGGGGGCCAGAGGCTGACCTCCGGCTCCTCGGGCTGGCTGGCCACCGCCTGGTCGCGCCGGATCGACGTCGACGCGCTGATCAACTACGAGTCCGTGCTGCTCAATTCGCCCGAGAAGCTTGTCGTCGTCCGCCCGGCGGACGGTGTCGTCACCGCCGACTACCCCTTCACGCTCCTCACCTCCGCGAGCCCGGAAGCGAAGCAGGCGGCCGCGAGCCTCACCGCCCATCTCCGCACCCCGGCCGCCCAGCGGATGATCACCAACCGGACCCTGCGCCGCCCGGTGGTCCCCGGTGTGGAGCTCGCGGAGCCGCTCACCGCCGACCAGCGCCGCGAACTGCCGTTCCCCGGCAGCCGGTCCGTCGCCGACGGCCTCCTCGACGCGTACGAGAACAAGCTCCGCCGCCCCTCCCGCACCGTCTACGTCCTCGACACCTCCGGCTCCATGGAGGGCGAGCGGCTCACCCGGCTCAGGTCGGCGCTCGCCGAGCTGACCGGGGACTTCCGGGACCGCGAGACGGTCACCCTGATGCCCTTCGGCTCCGTGGTGAAGCAGGACGAGGTCCGTACGTACACGGTCGACCCGGCCGCCCCGAAGACTGCCATCGACGCCATGCGCTCGCAGGCCAACGGGCTCTCCGCCGCCGGCGGCACCGCGATCTACTCCAGCCTGCAGGAGGCGTACGAACACCTCGGCACCGCCCCCGACGGCGACACCTTCACCTCGATCGTGCTGATGACGGACGGCCAGAACACCGACGGTGAACCGGCCGGCGCGTTCGACTCCTTCTACAATCGCCAGCCACCCGCCCAGCAGCGGACCCCGGTCTTCACGATCCTCTTCGGGGACTCCGACCGCGCCGAACTCGACCACATCGCGTCCCTGACCGGCGGCCGGCTCTTCGACGCCACCAAGGGCTCGCTGGACGAAGCCTTCGAGGAGATCCGTGGCTACCAATAGGGCCGTCGCCTTCCTCGAATCCCGCAAGAACCTGACCGGCTGCGCCTGCGGCCTGGCCGGGCTCGCCGTCACCTTCACCGGTGCGGCCGGCTCCCTCTGGCCGGTGGTCGTCGCGGGCCTGTACGGCGCCGGCGCGCTGATCGCCCCGCCCGAGCGGCCGCCCGCGCCGGAGTTCCCGGACGCCGCGGAACAACTGGACGCCCTGCGGGCGGACTTCACGACCCTGCGCGGCTACCTCGCGGAGGTCGAGCTGCCGCCTGCCGCCGCCGGTCGTCTCACCGAGCTGGACGCCCTGGTCGAGGCGCTGCTCGCGCCGGGCTGGGTCAGCGATCCGGAGCATCTGCACGTGCTCGCCCGGGCGGTGCGCCAGGACATTCCGGAGGCCGTGGACACCTTCGTACGAACGCGTTGGTGGACCCGGGTCACACCGGGTTCCGAGCCGCCCGAGCGCCACCTCGAACGCCAACTGGGCGCCCTCCACGCGGAGGCCGCCGAGATCGCGGCCGCCCTCCAGGACGCGGAGGAGGTACGGCAGCGCACGCACACCCAGTACCTCGAAGACCGCCGCAATCTCTGACCGAAAAGCACCGGCCCCCGAGGCCGTGAGGGGGCTTCGGGGGACCGGTGTGCATCGTGACGAGCCGTTCGTGACCCCACTGGTCAGGGCGGTGTTCGGGGCGACCCGTCACGAGTCATGACGTGCGGGATCAGCCCAGGCGCTCGACCAGCGCGCGGTACTCGTCCCACAGTTCCTTCGGGGTGTGGTCGCCGAAGGTGTTCAGGTGCTCGGGGACCAGGGCGGCCTCCTCGCGCCAGACGTCGCGGTCGACCTTGAGCAGGAACTCGAGGTCCTCCGCGGGCAGCTCCAGGCCCTCGGTGTCGAGCGAGTCGACGGTCGGCAGGATGCCGATCGGGGTCTCGACGCCCTCGGCCTTGCCCTCCAGGCGCTCCACGATCCACTTCAGGACGCGGCTGTTCTCGCCGAAGCCGGGCCAGACGAACTTGCCGGCGTCGTTCTTGCGGAACCAGTTGACGTAGTAGATCTTCGGGAGCTTGGCGGCGTCCGCGTTCGCCCCGACCTTGACCCAGTGGGCCATGTAGTCGCCCATGTTGTAGCCGCAGAACGGCAGCATGGCGAAGGGGTCGCGGCGCAGCTCGCCGACCTTGCCCTCGGCGGCGGCGGTCTTCTCGGAGGCGACGTTCGCGCCGAGGAAGACGCCGTGGTTCCAGTCGAAGGACTCGGTCACCAGCGGCACCGCGGAGGCGCGGCGGCCACCGAAGAGGATCGCCGAGATCGGGACGCCCTTGGTGTCCTCCCACTCGGGGGCGATCGTCGGGCACTGCCCGGCCGGGACGGTGAAGCGGGCGTTCGGGTGGGCGGCCGGCGTCTCGGACTCCGGCGTCCAGTCGTTGCCCTTCCAGTCCGTGAGGTGCGCGGGGGCCGTCTCGGTCATCCCCTCCCACCACACGTCGTTGTCGTCGGTGAGGGCGACGTTGGTGAAGACGGAGTTGCCCCAGAGGGTCTTCATGGCGTTGGCGTTGGTGTGCTCGCCGGTGCCGGGCGCGACGCCGAAGAAGCCGGCCTCGGGGTTGATCGCGTAGAGGCGACCGTCCTCGCCGAAGCGCATCCAGGCGATGTCGTCGCCGATGGTCTCGACCGTCCAGCCGGAGATCGTGGGCTCCAGCATGGCCAGGTTGGTCTTGCCACAGGCGGACGGGAACGCGGCGGCGACGTACTTGGACTCGCCCTGCGGCGGGGTGAGCTTGAGGATCAGCATGTGCTCGGCGAGCCAGCCCTCGTCACGCGCCATGACGGACGCGATGCGCAGGGCGTAGCACTTCTTGCCGAGCAGGGCGTTGCCGCCGTAGCCGGAGCCGTACGACCAGATCTCGCGGCTCTCGGGGAAGTGCGAGATGTACTTGGTGGAGTTGCAGGGCCACGGCACGTCCTCCTGGCCCTCGTCCAGGGGGGCGCCCAGCGTGTGGACGGCCTTCACGAAGAAGCCGTCGGTGCCGAGCTCGTCGAGGACGGCCTGTCCCATGCGGGTCATGGTGCGCATGGAGACGGCGACGTACGCGGAGTCGGTGATCTCGACGCCGATCGCGGAGAGCGGCGAGCCGACCGGGCCCATGCAGAAGGGCACGACATACATGGTGCGGCCACGCATCGAGCCCTGGAAGATGCCCTTCTCTCCCGCGAAGATCTCCTTCATCTCCGCCGGGGCCTTCCAGTGGTTGGTCGGGCCCGCGTCCTCCTCCTTCTCGGAGCAGATGAAGGTCCGGTCCTCGACGCGCGCGACGTCGGTCGGGTCGGAGGCGGCGTAGTACGAGTTCGGTCGCTTGATCGGGTCAAGCTTCTTGAACGTGCCCTTGGCGACGAGCTCCTCGCAGAGGCGCTCGTACTCGGCCTCGGATCCGTCGCACCAGACCACGGCGTCCGGCTGCGTGATCGCCGCGATCTCGTTCACCCAGGAGATCAGCTCCTGGTGCTTGGTCGGAAGGGTGGTGGGAGCCGCGTTCTCGCGCGCCACGATTGCTCCTTGATGAGGGGTTTTTAGATGTCTGCCCCGTGGGGGCTGCGACCCGGATGCGTCGTAGCTGCTCATCCGGTGCCGACCGCACTCATTTGATCATCCGACGCATACGCCCATATGTCCAGAGGGCCGCACACGTGAGCATCGCCACTCCTATCCGGGACCTACGGGGGCGTAGGTAGCATTCGGCTCATGACTTCAGCCGTGCCGGACGTGACCCGGACAGAGCGCACCTCGTCCCACCCGCATCTGCTGAAGCCCAGGCTCAGAGGCTGGCTGCATGCGGGGATGTTCCCGGCGGTGATCGTCGCGGGTCTCGCCCTCGTCGCGCTCTCCGACTCCCCCCGGGCCCGGATCGCCTGCGGGATCTACGTCCTCACGGCCTGCCTGCTCTTCGGCATCAGCGCGCTGTACCACCGCGGAAACTGGGGGCCGCGCGGCGAGGCCGTCCTGCGGCGTCTCGACCACGCCAATATCTTCCTGATCATCGCGGGTACCTATACCCCCCTCACGCTGCTGCTCCTCCCCGACTCCACCGGGCGGCCGCTCATGTGGGCGGTCTGGGTCGCCGCCGCGGCCGGCATCGCCTTCCGGGTCTTCTGGGTCGGCGCGCCCCGCTGGCTGTACACGCCCTGCTACATCGCGATGGGCTGGGCCGCCGTCTTCTTCCTGCCCGACTTCATGCGGGCGGGCGGCATCGCCGTCCTCGTCCTCGTCATCGTCGGCGGACTGCTCTACAGCGCCGGCGGCGTGATCTACGGCATGAAGCGGCCGAACCCCTCCCCGCGCTGGTTCGGCTTCCACGAGGTCTTCCACTCGCTGACCCTGGCGGCCTTCATCGTCCACTACGTCGGCATCTCGCTGGTCGCCTACCAGCACGCGTGAGCCCCACAATGGCGGCCATGGCCGCCGAACCGACCCCTCCGCCCAGCCTGCGCGAGCGGAAGAAGCTCAGGACCCGCGCCGCGATCCGCGAAGCCACGTACCGGCTCGTGGCCGAGCAGGGATACGAAGCGGCCACCGTGGAACGCATCGCGGCGGCCGCCGACGTCTCCCCCTCCACGGTGGTGCGCTACTTCCCCGTCAAGGAGGACATCCTCCTCACCGACGAGAGCGACGCCGTCCTCGACGCCCGGCTGCGGGCCCGGCCCGCCGACGAGGAGCCGCTGGAGTCCCTCCGCGCCGTCGTCCTCGACGCGGTCGCGACGGCGCTCGCCGACGAACCGGCGGAGACCCGGCTGCGCGCCCGCGTGATGGTGGAGGTCCCGGCCGTACGGGCCCGGCTCACCGAGACCGCCGCCGAGACCGCGCAGCTGCTGGCCCGCGCCCTCGCCGAGCGCACCGGCCGTGACCCCGACGACCTGGAGGTACGGGTCTTCACCGCGGCGGTCCTCGGCGCCCTGCGCGAGGCGACCGTCTACTGGGCCGAGCGCGGACAGAGCGACGACCTGGTCCGACTCCTCGACCGGACCGTCGACACGCTCAAGGGAGGTCTGTCGCTCCGAGCGCTCCCCTGACGACCTGCCCCGACTCCGGATTGTCCGGACACGCCCACACCCCGTGCGGGCAGTAGTCCGTGAACGTCTGGTAGACCGGCCGGTGCCGCGCGAACCAGTCGAGCATCCCCCGTACGTACGCCGGATTGTCGCCGTTGCGGAAGAGCCCCCACTCCGGGTACGAGACGGGCTTGCCGTGCTCGGCGGCGAACCGCACATGGTGCGCGAGCCCGAAGTCCTCGGTGACCTGCCCTTCGAAGGAGAGCCCCTCGGGCTGGTCGTAGGCGTCGAGCCCGATGATGTCGACGTGCGCGTCACCCGGGTAACAGCGCGGCCACTCCACCGCGTCCCGCCCCCGGCTCGCGGTGAAGTCGAAACGGAACCGCTGTCCCGGCACCGCGCGCAGCACGTCCACGACCCGCCGCCAGTACGCCTTCCAGCTCTCCGGGTCCGGTCCGCAGCGATGGCTGTAGGTGGTGCCGTTCATCTCCCAGCCGAGCACGAGCACCGCGTCGGAGAGCCGGTTCTCGACGAGCCTCTCCCCCAGGATCCGGAAGTGACCGTCGTACGCCCCCGCCGCCCCGCGCCGCAGCCCGGCCCTGACCTCGGCGTCCGCCAGCCCTTCCTCGTTCCGGTCGAGCAGCGGCACGTTCAGGACGAAGAGCCGACCCGGCCCCTCCTCCTTCCACCGCGCCCACGGCTCGAAGAGCGCGGCGTGGCCCTCGATGTTGGACCAGCGGTCACCGGGCAGATAGGTGTGGCCGACGGTCAGCGACGCACCGCCGAGCCAGCGCTGCACCTCGGCGATCCGCCGCACGCCCGTCTCGTCGGAGCCGGTGAAGAAGCCGGACGGCACCGTCACCGGCGCCGGGTCGGGCGGGGCCGGCTCCGCGAGGTGCCGGGAGCCCGGCGCGATGCGGTCGTCGGGCAGGACGAGCGCGAGAACGGCCGCGAGCAGCACGATCAGTGCGGCCCGCGGCCAGGAGAGGAGGGTCACGTCAGCTGGTCCAGAAGTCCCACCATCGGGTCAGGATCAGCATCCCGATGATCCCGATGTGCAGGACGGGCAGCGCGAAGGTGAAGTCCTCGAAGAACCCCTTCACGGCGGCGGGCGCCGGCAGCACACCCGTGCGGACGTTGTGCGAGGTCACGTACCAGAACATGAGGATCGTGGCGGTCCAGGCCAGGCAGCACCAGAGGCAGAGGGCGTTGATCTCGTACAGCGACTGGTGCATCAGCCAGGTGCAGAACCCGACGCCGAACAGCATCCCGGCGTTCAGTCCGAGCCAGAACCAGCCGCGGTAGCGGCCACCGGCGAGGACCCCGGCGCCGATGGCGACGACCATCCCGTACGTCACGAGACCGAGCATCGGGTTCGGGAAGCCGAACACCGCCGCCTGCTCGCTCTTCATGATGTTGCCGCAGGACACGACCGGATTGAGGCTGCAGCCCGGCTGGAAGTTCGGGTCCTCCAGGAGCTTGAACTTGTCGATCGTGATGACCCAGGCGGCCAGCACCCCGGCCGCCCCGGTGATCATCAGCAGCAGGCCGAGCGCCCGGCCCGCGCCGATCGTCCCGGCGTCCTCCCGGGCCTCCTCCTGCCGCTGCCCCGGCACCCCGCCCCGTACGTTGACCGTCGCCATGACGTGCCCCCTCTCCGCTCAGCCCTGCAGCCGCCGGACGGGCAGCAGAAGGTGCGCCGCGGCCCCCACGACCTGGTCGTCGGTGACGAAGGACTTCAGCCGCTCCGGCGCGACCGCCTCTCCGGGCACCGCGTCGGGCCAGGGGCGCACGGAGCAGATGAGGTAGGCGTGCCCGTTCTTGTGGGCGGCCGCCTCCCACTCCGCCGGGACCGGGATCTGCACCTTCAGGAACGGCAGGGTGAGCACGGCCCGCTGGGCCTCGACGAGCAGATGGGCACCGGTCGCCCGCTCCACCGAGGTGTCGACGACCCGGTCCCCGAGCGGCGCGCCCATGCCTTCGAGGGCGGCCCGCATCGCCTCTTCGCCGGCCTCGGGGCCGTCGCGGCCGTCCCCGAGCGAATACACCATCAGAAAGGGAGTGACGGGCATGTCGGCGGTGGGCCCGACGGTCCACGGAACGACGGTGAGCGTCCCGAAGGGGGATTCGCTGCGCGCCGAGGAAACGACATTGGAAGAGGTCATGAATCCTGATGCTAGTGGCCGAACAGCCGTCACCCCGGACCGAATTCACTCGATCGGCCGACATTCATCCCGCTGGCATGTCGCTCGCAACGAAGTCGGGTTTCCATCGTTGTGCCCTGAGGGCTTTCCCTGCCTTCGGCACGGGAGCCCCAGCCGACATCAGGAGATCCTTCATGATCGTCCCGCGCCGCGTCGCATTGCGGTCCCTCTTCACCCTGACCGTCGCCGCGTTCACCGGCGGCGCGCTGGCCCGTATCGTCACCGCGCCACGCCGGCCCCCCGTCGCCTCCGGCGACACCTTCGACGAGATGTACGGGGGCCGCCGCATCCAGGCCCGCCCCACCTCCGCGGGGGTGCAGGAGGTCCTCGTCGACGGCCGGCCGCTGCATCTGATGCGCTGCGCGGACGGCGGCTATCTCACCCCCATCGACCACTACCAGACCTATCCGACGCCGCTGGCGGCCACCCGCGCGGCCGTGGACGAGCTGGGGTCCGCCCCGCTGAGCCGCTTCGCCGCCGCCCACGGTGCCCACCCGGGAGGGAGCTCGCGTGGTGTACACGCGTAAGAACCAGCGCGATCTGACGAGCGCCGAGCGGCGGAAGTTCGTCGCCGCGGTCCTGGAGCTCAAGCGGACGGGAGCGTACGACGAGTTCGTCCGTACGCACATCGACTACTACGTCGCCGACGGGGACGACCGTCTGCGCGTCGCCCATATGACGCCCAGCTTCCTGCCCTGGCACCGCAAGTTCCTGCTGGAGTTCGAGCGCGCGCTGCGCGGGGTCGACTCGACGGTCACCGTGCCGTACTGGGACTGGACCCGGGACAACACCCCGGCGGCCTCTCTGTGGGGCGAGGACTTCATGGGCGGCAACGGACGGCGCGGCGACTTCCAGGTGACGACCGGACCCTTCGCGTACGCGGGCGGCCGCTGGACCGTGAAGCACAACATGACCGAGGGCCGATTCCTGACCAGGGACTTCGGCCGCCCCTCGGATCCGATCGCGCTGCCGACGAAGGCGCAGCTCGACGAGGTGATGAAGGAGACGGTGTACGACGTGGAGCCCTGGAACTCCACGAGCGGGTCGGGGTTCCGCAACCGGCTGGAGGGCTGGGCCCCGGGCCGGGGCAACGACCGCTTCCGCATCCACAACCGGGTGCACCGCTGGGTCGGCGGTCTGATGCTCGGCGGAGCCTCCGTGAACGACCCGGTCTTCTGGCTCCACCACTCCTTCGTCGATCTTCTCTGGTCGCGCTGGCAGCAGCGCAATCCGCGGGCCGGCTATGTGCCGGTGCACCCCCCGCGGCTGGGCGAGTCGCAGTACCGCCGGATCGCCGCCCGCGACGAGAAGATGGGCCCGTGGGGTGTCACCCCGGCCGAGATGCTCGACCACAGCGGGATCTACCGCTACGCATAGCGGTGCGCACGGCCCACCGGCGTTCGGGAACGGAAGCGGCCCCCCGGCCGGTGAGCGGGGGGGCCGCTCGGTGCTGAGAGGGATCAGCCGCCGTAGCCACCCTCGTGGCCACCCTTGTGGTCACCCTTGTGGTGATCCCCGTCGACGTTCGCGCACTTGTTGCCGAACGCCGGGTTGAGCAGCCCGCCGATGTTCACGGTGTTGCCGCAGAGGTTGATCGGGATGTGGATCGGGACCTGCACGACGTTGCCGGAGGCGACACCGGGAGAGTGGGCGGCAACGGCCTCGGCGCCCGAGTCGGCGACGGCCATGCCGGCTCCGCTGAGGGCAACGGCACCCGTGCTGGCGAGGACAGCGGCAGCCTTCGCGATGCGAGACATCAAGAACTCCTTGAAGGTGGAAAGGCGACCGCGAGAATGACGGCCGACATTCCCGTTCAACGCCGCAATGGCGCACGGGTCACGGCCTTTAGGCCGGACGGGACGGAAATGATGTGGAGAAGGCCCGCAGACCACCCGAACGCACGCCGTCGGATACGGCGGAGCGAACCTGTGGATCTGCGGGCCACGGCCATGCGACAAGCCTTCTGTTGTAACGAGCAACGACCCCTCGGGTGGCGGGGAAGAATCGTGTCTTCACCAACCGGGTCATTGGTCGTACAAAAGACCGCCGTCAGGCCGTCGGCTGCGCCAGACCCGCCTGGGAATCGAGCGCTCCGCTCACCGCGGGGGTGAGGATGCCGACCTCCGGCACGGCGAGGTCCGGCAGCCCGAGCCGGTCGCCGCGCGGCGCGACGACGGCGTTGCCGACCGTCGCACCGGGCGTGGTCGCCTTCACGGGCGAGCTGGGAGTGGCGAACAGCGCCTTGCCGGGCTCGCTTCCCTCGATGACCTCGGGCAACTGAGCGGCGACGACGGTCTCCGGGATCGTGCTGGCGACCGGAACCCGCGGCAGGGTGACGTCCGGCAGGAGGCCGGACTGCCCCTCCTGGAAGCCGGTGGGTCCGCCCGGCACGGGCACCGGGACGCCGGTGGCCACCGAGGGGGCGTCCATCGGGATCACCGGCTCCAGGCCCTGGAGCGGAACGATCACCGGTGCCTCTGCGGCGGCCGCGGGGGCGGCCATGGCCGCCGAGGCGAGAGCGGTCATGAGGATTCCCATGCCGGCTTGAGATCGCAGATTCATGACTGCGTGCGCCCTTCAGAGCAGGTGACGACGGTGCTGTGGTGATGCGCTCTGAGAAACGAGCCCTCCGGAAAGAACGTCGCGAAATTCGCCTGTGTGCAGCAACGCGGAAGGTCCTCACCGGTGACGGCGAGGACCTTCGTTGACGCTACGTCAGCACGAGGCGTCAGTGACGGCGTTCGGGCCGCCCGGCGCGCGCGACACGTCCGGCGCGGAGGTAGACGACCGATCCACCGATGAGCAGCGCGGCGCTAACGGCGGCCGCCCCCATGAGGGCGGCGTCCCCTCCGGTGTCGGGAAGTTCGGGCTTACCCGGCCCACCGGGCCCACCGGGATGCGTCGGCGGCGCGGTCGTCGTCGGCGGCTTCGTCGGGTGCGTGGTGGGGGGCTTCGTGGGGGGCTTCGTCGGCGGGTGCGTGGTCGGCGGCTTCGTCGGAGGTTCCGAGTGCGTCGGCGGCTTCGTCGGCGGCGTGGTGGGCGGCTTCGTCGGCGGGGTCGTCGGCGGCTTCGTCGGAGGCGTGGTGGGGGGCTTCGTCGGGTGCGTCGTGGGGGGCTTCGTCGGCGGGTGCGTGGTCGGCGGCTTCGTCGGAGGCGTCGTCGGCGGCTTCGTCGGAGGTTCCGAGTGCGTCGGCGGCTTCGTCGGGTGCTCGCCCGGGTGGTCCGGATTCTCGTGGCCGTCGTCGTCGCCGTAGCCGTCGGGCTCGTCCTTGCCCGGGTGGGCGCAGAGGTCGCCGACCGCGACCGCGGCGGGCCCTTCGAGATGCACGGGGTGCCCGCAGAGGTTCGCGGGAAGGGGGACCTGAAGGTGGTGCCCGGTGTCGGGGTGGGGTGAATCACCCGGACCGTCTCCGGAGTTCGCCGCCAGGGCGAAGCCTCCGGTCAGCGACAGGATGCCCGTCGCGGCCGCGGCTGTGAACAGCTTCCGGCTGATGATGGATCGCATACCGCTCTTCCTTGGAGAAAGGGAGAGACCGGCGGGGATGCCCCCTCACTCCGACCGGCCTGTCCGCGCACTCAGTGCGTCAGTCGCTGACGGACTGGTTACGGAACGTCAGGCTCATGGACACCGGGCAGATGCGCGCCGCGGGCTGCGGTGCGAGGTCGAGCGCTGCCGTCCTCGATCGCTCCATGGGCCAACCTTCCGTGGGGGATTGGCGAGAGCGTAAGGAGCGGCACACGACGGAGAGCCGGGACCACACGGCGGCCGATCGGAAAATCATTCTATCGGCCGATCACAGTGAGTGGCGGCCCGTGCCGGTGGGAGCGTCCGCCTGCCGGCGGAGTGAGGGGGCGATCCGGGAGGGGCAAGACCGCGTATCGCGGTCGTCCGCGCGGGGGACGTGCGCGGTGGAGCGGTGCTGCCGAGGGTTCGTCAGCCGCCGAGCGGGAGGCCGCCGATGAGCGGCGCGCTCTGGGTCGTCTTGTTCAGCTGGTTCGCGGTGTCCCCCACGGTCTTGACGACGGAGCCGTCCGTGGTGCTGCTGAGCGCGTCCGTCTTCAGGCCCTCGCTGGCGAGCGTCGCGAGACCACCGTTCAGGCTGGTGGGGACCGCCATCGACTCGGCGGCCATGGCGGGCGCGGCGGCACCCAGAGCCATGACGGAACCGGCGACGACCGCGGCAACCTTGGTGGGCTTCATGAAGGAGTCCTTCCTCTATGGCGTGATTTCGCAAGCAAGTCGCTTGCTGTGCAGGGCTGTTGGGCATTCCCGCACGTCGTTCCTGTCTTCTGTAACGAGGGGCGCGGCCACCGGAAACTCCGGGAGGAAGGATTTCTCGACACTGCACCCGAAGGAAGGGGCGCGGTCGTATTTGCCGATCGGATACGCGAAACGCCCGGGGGGGGCCCGGGGGGGCGGGCCGCGCGCCGCCGGGGGGCGGCCGCCCCCCCCCCCTGCCTGCTCGGGCTGCTCTCCGCCGCGCCCCCTGCCGACCCGGCCGCCGTGTC
>NZ_JBHWBS010000017.1:78669-95881 GCF_042735655.1 Streptomyces sp. NPDC059567
TCTCCTCCCCCCCCCCCCCCCCGCGGGGGGGGGGGGGTTTTTTTCCCCCGTGCCCCCCCCGCCCCGGCGCGCCCGGCGGGCCCCCCCCCGCCCCCCACGGCGTGGATCGCGACGCCGCCGCCGCTAGCGGACGAGCGCCGTGACGGGGAGCGTCACAGGCAGTTCCGGCACCTCGGGTACCTCAGGCACCTCGGGGACCACCGGCACTGCGGGGATCACCGGCACCGCGGGAGCGAGGGCCGGGGGGTCGACGGGGAGGTCGACGGCCGGCGGGTCGACGGGGAGGTCGACCGGCAGGCCCGGCACAGTGACCGGCAGGCTCGGCGGATCCCCGAGGTCGGGGAGGGTCAGACCGCCGAGAACGCTGCCCAGGATCTGGTCGACCAGGGAGGTGACCTGCGGTACGACCCCGGTCACGGTGCCGGTGACCGAGGCGAGCAGCGCGGTGACCGCGTCCTGCACGGCGGCGAGGGTGTCGTCGACGACATCGGCGGGCGCGGCGACCTTGGAGCCGGTGTCGGGGAGCGGGGCCTTCGCCGCGACGGTGGCCGGGGAGGACGGGTGATGTATGTCGGCGACGGCGGGTCCCGCCGTACCGAGGGTGATGGCGGCTGATATCGCCAGGGCAGTGAGGCGGCTCGTTCCCAGGGGACGCATATGTGTTCCTTTTCCTTATGCGTCGGACAACTTCTCGGCCACCGTGCCTGCGTGGATAGCGCTCCGCAACGGGAGAACTACGGAGCGCCACACCTCCGTTCGAGTGAATCCGCCTCTCTGACCTGCTCCTCCGGGGGGCGTACGCCGTTGCACCGGGCGGCGCACGAGGGTGCGTCCGAACGAGCGGAAGGCCGGCGCGCCGCACCCCGGACGGGGCGGCGCGCCGACCTTGGAAGGGCCACGATCCGGCGTGCGAGATCAGAGGTTGGCGCAGCTGTTGCCGAAGGTCGGGTTCAGGGCGCCGATGATGCTGACGGTGTTGCCGCAGACGTTGACCGGCACGTGGACCGGGACCTGGACGACGTTGCCGGACAGGACACCCGGGGACTTCACGGCCGCACCCTCGGCGAGCGAGTCGGCGGCGGCAACGCCGGTGGCACCCGCGACGGACGCGGCGACACCCACGGACAGGACTACAGCCTTCGCGATACGGGACATGGAGAAGCGCTCCTCGATTGTGTTCAGACCACTCAGACCAGAGGGTCGGCGCGGACGGTTTCGTCCGACTCCTTCAACAACGCGCCTGCCATTCATCGGTTGCTCTCCCGAACGAGTGACGTTCAACCGATCTTTGGGCCATAGGAGGGCCATTCGAGCGAGTGGGCCGGGAATGGCGCAACACGCACAACGAGGAACCTGCCCCACGGATACGGGAGTTAGCGTTTCCGAGCATCTAATGCGTACTATCGCCCGGCGCCGGGGTTATAACGTTCCCGAACGTTGCTTTCGGTCCGGCCGCGCGTTCACTCATTTCGTACGGCCGACACCTCCCTCTCCCCCGGTCCTCACGGGTCTTCCCTTCTCTCTCTCATCAAAGCGGAGAACCTGTATGCGGAATTCAGCGATTCTTGCTGTGCGCCGCGGTCTGTTGTGCGCCCTGTCGTGTGCGGCCCTGTCCGCCGCGCTGCCGGCCGCCGCCGCCGCGCCCCCACCCAAAGAAGCCCCCCGCGTCCCCTTCGCTCAGCGCTACCAGGCGGTGCAGCACGGCGGGATCGTCCGCGCCGCCAACACATCGGCCACGGCGGCCAAGGGCGCCAAGGGCTCCGGAGTGCGCAACGACGGCTACGCCATCGGATACGTCGACGTCGACACCGATCCCAACACCTACAACTCCAGCCGTGCCGAGCTCCGGATCCCCGAGGGTTCCCGGGTCAGCTACGCCCGTCTCTACTGGGGCGGGAACCTGCGGGTCGGCGAGCAGAAGCCGCACAAGGACAACGGCCGGGTCCTGATCGCCGAACCGGGGGGCTCGTACAAGCCGGTCCTGGCGGACACCACCATCGGGCACCGCACGGCCGACGGCGCCGACGCCTTCCAGGCGTCCGCGGACGTCACCGACCTCGTCCGCTCCGCCGACTCCGGGCTGTGGACCGTGGCCCAGGTCAATGTGGCGATGGGCAGGTCCGCGGTCGGCGGCTGGGGTGGCTGGACGCTGGTCGTCGCTTACGAGAACAAGGAGGAGCCGCTGCGCAGGCTGGCGGTCTGGGACGGCTTCGAAACCCTCGGGCCGCATACCGGACCCGTGCGCGTCGCGCTCTCCGACAGCGCTATTCCGAGGGGTTCGGGCGGACAACTCGGCATGGTCGCCTATGACGGCGACCGGGGTACTTCCGGGGATTACCTCGCGGTGGAAACGGGCCGGTCGAAGACGTTTCTGCTCTCCGATTACGCCAATTCCGCGGGCGACGTGATGAACTCCAGCATCACCGATTCCGGAGCCGGTCGGATCGAACGACTTCCCGATCATCGGAACACCCTGGGGTACGACTCCGACGTCTTCGATCTGGAGGGTGCGCTGCGCCATGGGGCCGAACGTCTCCACGTCCGCTTCGACTCGCGGCAGGACACCGTCTGGCTCGGAGCGCTCTTCCTCCAGGCGGACGTCGGACACTGACGTGCTGTCGCCACAGGAGTCCGACTCCTCTTCCTTCAGCGTGCTCCATGCGGTCCAGCCCGGTGACGGCGGTGTCGCCCGGGTCGTCACCGACCTGGTCCGCGCCCAGCTCGCCGCCGGGTGGCGGGTCGCCGTCGCCTGCCCGCCCGGTACCCCGCTCGCCGCGGCTGTCCGGGCCGAGGGCGCGGGGCTGTACGCATGGCGGGCGGGTCGCGATCCCGGCCCGCGTCTGGTCCGGGAGACCCGCGACCTCGCCCGGCTGATCCGTACGGTCGGCCCCGCGCTCGTCCATGCGCACAGCGCCAAGGCGGGGCTGTGCGCCCGACTGGCCCTGCGCGGACGGATCCCGACGGTGTATCAGCCCCACGCCTGGTCCTTCGAGGCGGTCGAAGGACCGGTCGCCGCGCTGGCCCTGCGCTGGGAGCGCCTCGCGGCACGCTGGACGCGGCGGATCATCTGCGTCAGTGACGCGGAACGGCGCACCGGCGAGGGGGCGGGCGTCCGGGCCGCCTGGTCGGTCATCCACAACGGCGTGGACGTGACGAGGTTCGCCGCCGACGCGTCGGACGGCATCGCCGACGCTTCCACCGGCGGACCCCTCGTCGTGTGTGTGGGGCGGCTCTGCCGGCAGAAGGGGCAGGACGTGCTGCTCGCCGCCTGGCCGGCCGTCCTCGCCGAGGTCCCGACGGCCCGGCTCGTCCTGGTCGGTGACGGACCGGACGGCGAGCGGCTGCGGGCCTCGGCGCCGGATTCGGTGCGGTTCGCCGGGGCCGTCGACGACACCGCGCCCTGGTACCGGGCGGCCGATCTGGTCGTGCTGCCGTCCCGTTGGGAGGGCATGGCGCTGGCGCCCCTGGAGGCCATGGCGAGCGGCCGGCCGGTCGTGGTCAGCGATGTGGACGGGGCGCGCGAGAGCCTGCCGCCCGGCCACGAACCCCTGTGCCTGGTCCCGCCCGAGGACCCGGCCGCGCTCGCCGCCGCCGTCGGCCGCCTTCTCGGCGGGCCGGAGTTGCGGCGGTCCCTGGGCCGCCAGGCCCACGAGCACGTACTCAGCAGATTCGATGTGCGGCGCACCGGCGCGGCCGTCGCGGACGTGTACCGCGAGCTGGCCGTAGTGCGGTGCACCGAGCACAGAGAGCCGATTTCGTCGTGACTACGGAAAGCACCAGCGTCCCCTCCTCGACGAGCCAGGGCCATGCGCCGGGACTCGCCTCCCTCGGACCGCAGCGCGGCACGTCGGACCGGCTCGCGCTGCCGCCACGCCGGCCCGCGACGATGCGTACGGCAGCCGTACCGCTGATCGCGGCCGACTCTCTGGCCGTGCTGCTCGCCGCCGCGCTGCTGCCCGAGCCGCACCGCGAACTCCGGCTGCTCCTGCTGGTCGCCGGCGGAGTCCTCGTGCTCAACGGATTCGCGGGGCTCCACCGGCCCGGCGCCCTCACCTCCGCACTGGACGAACTGCCCGCGCTCGCCGCCCGCGCGGCGGTCGCCTGGTGTGTCGCGGCGGCCGTCGTCGCCGCGTTCACGCCCGCTCTGGCGATCGGCCCGGGCGCGCTCTGCACCGCGGTCGCCACGCATCTCGTCGCCGTGTGCGCGGTTCGCGGGGCCGTGCATGCGCGCAGGCGCCGTACGGCCCGGACGCATCCGCGGTCGGCGCTGGTCGTCGGCGCGCCCGCCGCCGCGCGCCGGTTCGCGGCGGCGGTGGCGCAGCACCCGGAGTACGGCATCCGGCCGGTCGGGATCGTCGGTTCGCGGCCGGACGGGGAGCCCGGTCTCCCGGTCCTGTCCTCGCCGGAGGAGATCCACCGGGCGGTCATCCAGAACACGGTGCGCGACGCCGTCTTCCTGACCGACGACAGCGGTCTGGTGACGCTCTTCCAGCACTACGGCTGCACCACCTGGCGGGTGGGGGGCGAGCTCCAGGACGGGCCGATGGGCGACCATCTGTGGGGGTACGGCTGCCGCCGGATCGTCCCACCCGGCGAGCGCCGCGGGCTGACCGTGAAGCGCGCGCTCGACATCGTCCTGGCGGGCCCCGCGCTGGCCCTGGCCCTGCCCGTGCTGCTGCTGTGCGCGCTGGCGGTCCGGCTGTCCGACGGGCCCGGGGTGCTCTTCCGCCAGGAGCGGGTGGGGCAGCACGGGCGGCTGTTCACGCTGCTGAAGTTCCGTACGCTGCGCCCGGCCGACGAGACCGAGTCGGCGACCCGGTGGAGCGTCGCCGACGACCGGCGGATGAGCGCGGCCGGCAACTTCCTGCGGCGCAGCTCGTTGGACGAGCTGCCGCAGCTGTGGAACGTACTGCGCGGGGACATGAGCCTGGTCGGGCCCCGGCCCGAACGGCCTTACTTCGTCGCGCAGTTCAGCCGGATCCACGCCGGTTACGCGGACCGGCACCGGATGCCGGTCGGGCTGACCGGCCTGGCGCAGGTGCACGGGCTGCGGGGCGACACCTCGATCGAGGACCGCTGCCGCTTCGACAACCACTACATCGATCACTGGTCGCTCTGGCAGGACGTCCGCATTCTGCTGCGGACCGCGGCCGGGCTGGTCCGACCGGCGGGGAGCTGATGATGGCGACGGCCGTGACGGTGCCGATGGCGACGGCGGTGGAGCGGTGGGAGGTACGGGACTGGGCCCGCAGGGCCTGGTCCCTCTCCCCCGTCCTGGCGGTGATCGCGCTGCTGCTCGTGCCGGCGGCCGGCGGCTCGGAGGGCGGCACCGGGGGGACGGGAGGTCTCGCGGACGCGGCCTCGGGCCTGCTCGTGCTGATCTGTCTGGTGCGGGTGCTGCGCAGCGGCGCCCGGCCGTTGACCCGGGGTGCGGCGGTCGTGATCGGGCTGCCGGTCCTCGGGATCTGTCTGGCGGCGATCACGTCGAGCGACCCGGCGGCGAGCCTGCCGGGGGTGGCGCGCTACCTCCAGGTCTTCGTGCTCGTCCCGGCGGCCGTGCTGCTGATGATCCGCGACCGGCGGGACTTCGCGCTCGTCGCGTGGGCGCTGGTCGGTCTGGCGCTGCTCCAGGGTGCCGTCGGGGTCACGCAGTACCTGACCGGCACGGGCGCGTCGTACATGGGCGAGGACATCCGTGCGGTGGGGACCTTCGGGCCGACGGATGTGATGGGGATGGCGACGGTCGTCTCGTACGGCCTCGTCATCGTCACCGGGATCGCGCTGGGCAGCGGGCGGGGGCGGGTCCGTACGGCCGCACTGGTCTGCGCGGGTCTGCTGTTCCTGCCGCTGGTGCTCTCCTTCAGCCGGGGCGCGTGGATCGCGACGGTCCTGGCGATCGCGATCCAGCTGGTGCTGTCGGGGCTGCGGCGGGCGGGGCGGGTGGCGCTGGTGACGGGCGCGCTCGCGGTGGTCCTGGTGGGTGGCCTCGGTGTCGGGTCGGCGATGGTGAAGGAGCGGGTCACCAGCATCACTCAGGTGGCGGGCGCGCCGGACCAGTCGGTGACGGACCGGTACACGATGTGGGCGGCGGCGGGGCGGATGTGGCGCTCGGACCCGCTGACCGGCGTGGGCCTGAAGGGTTTCCCGGCGTACCGCGACTCCAACGCCTCGCTCGCGCTGTCGTCGGGCAGCGACACGGCGGGCGCGGGGGCGCTGTTCCGGCGTCAGCCGCTGCTGTCCCCGCACAACATGTATCTGCTGGTGATCAGCGAGCAGGGTCTGGTGGGCCTCCTCGCCCTCGCGGGCAGCTGGACGGCGCTGCTGGTGGGGGCGTTGCGGCGGCGGGCGTGGGGTGCGGACTGCGCGCTGATCGCGATCGGCCTGCTGTCGTGGCAGCTCATCGACTTCTTCTACGCGGACATCGGCGGGCCCTCCACGGTCCTGATGTCGGTCGTGTTCGGCCTCGCGGCGTGGTGGTCGCTGTCGGCGGTGAAGCGTGCGTGACCCCTGGGGCGGGGAGCCGGAGTCCACGGACCGCGTGCGGCATCCGGAGAGCCCCGACCGGGGGTCGGGGGCGGAGGATCCCGGGGGATGGGTGTGGCCGCACGCGGACCCGTGGTCCTTGACCGACCACTCGACGGCCCCGACGCCCGCCGGCGGCTGGCGCTGGGCCGGCACGGCCGCCCCCGCCCCGGCGGCGGGGACGCGGGCCGGAGCCTGGCCCGGGGCGGCCCCGGCGGCAGGGACGCACCCCGCCGCGACGGGGTGGCGCCCGCACAGCGGGGCACCGGCCACGGTCGGCCGGGCGGCGGACGGCGTCCCGATCGGGGCCCGGGCCGGAGCGGCGACGGCCGGCGGAACACCGTACGGCCCGGCCGACACGCCCTCGACCGCGGGTTCGGCCCACGCGGGACACCACGCGGAACGGACGCGGCGGCTGCGGCCCACCGGCGCCGGGGAGCGGTTCTCCACGCCGCAGCGTGGCGCGCATGCGCGGCGGGCCGGGCAAGAGCGTTCCGCCTCCGGCAGGTTCCTCGCGCGGGCCGCCGCCGTGACCGCCGGGCTCACGGCCGCGGGGGCGGTGCTCGGGCTCGTGCGGGACCAGATCCTGGCGCACTTCTTCGGCGCGGGCGCCGAGACCGACGCGTTCCTGGTCGCCTGGACCGTGCCCGAGTTCGCCTCGACGCTGCTCATCGAGGACGCGATGGCGCTGATCCTGGTGCCCGCGTTCAGCCGCGCGCTGGCGCGGCGCGGCGGCAGCCTCTTCGGCGACCCCGTCCGTTCCCTCGTACGCTCCACGCTGCCCCGGCTGGCACTCGCCATGAGCGCCCTCGCCGGACTCCTGGTCCTCGCCGCGCCGGCCCTCGTCGGCGCGCTGGCGCCCGGTCTCCCCGACCCTCGGCTCGCCGTCGACTGCACGCGGCTGACCGCGACCTGTGTGCTGACGTTCGCGCTCGCGGGCTACTGCTCCGCCGCCCTGCGCGCGCACGGCTCCTTCCTTCCGCCCGCCGCGATCTACGTCGCGTACAACGTCGGCATCATCGGCACGATCCTGGTGCTGCGCGAGCCCTTCGGCGTGCGGGCGGCCGCCGCCGGGGTCGCCGTCGGGGGCGCGCTGATGGTGGCGGTCCAGGCGCCGTATCTGATCCGGGAGCTGCGCGGAAGGCCCGTACCGAAGGGGGAGGCACCGGCCGGTGACGGCGGCCGGCTCCTCGTGCTCGGGCTCATCGCCCCCGTCATCGCCTTCGCCGTCTCCCGCCAGTCCCAGATCCTCATCGAGCGCTTCCTCGCCTCGCCGCTGCCCGCGGGCGCCATCTCGCATCTGAACTACGCGCAGAAGGTCGCGCAGATGCCGATGATCCTCTCCCTGATGCTGTGCACGGTCAGCTTCCCGGTCGTCGCCCGCGCCATGGCGGCGGGCGACGAGGACGGCGCCCGCCGCCGCGTCGAGCGGGACCTGTTCCTCGCCGCCGTCGTCGTCCTCATCGGCACGTCGGTCGTGATCGCCGCCGCCCCGCAGATCGTCGAACTCCTCTTCCAGCGCGGTGCCTTCGACTCCGACGACACCGCCGCGACCGCCGCCGTGATGCGGGTCTACGCCCTCGGCCTGCTCGGCCAGACGACGGTCGGCACCCTGGTCCGCTGCTACTTCTCCGCCGCCCACCCGCTCTGGTACCCGGCCGCCGCCATGGCCGCCGGTCTCGTCCTCACCGCCGCGGCCGGCGTGCCCGGCGCCGCGCTGTGGGGCGCCGTCGGGATCGCCGCCGCCAACGCCCTCGGCATCACGCTGACCGCGGTGATGCTGCTGCTCGGCGCCCGCCGCCAGGCCATCCCGGTCCGTATCCGCTACCTCGGGGAAGGGCTGCTGCGACTGGCCACCGCAGCCGCCTGGGCCACCGCGGCCGGCTGGCTCTGCTCCCTGTGGATCGGGCCCCCGCTCCTCTCCCTCACCGTCGCCGCCCTCATCGCCGTCTCGGTCTTCCTGCTCTTCGTCGCCTGCGCCGCCAACGCGCCGGACATCCCACCCCTCACCCGCACCGCATCACGAAGGCTCGCCCATGCCCGCTGCCACGGCGCCCCGCGCCGCGATTCGTCGACTGCTGCCGAAGCCGCCCCCATGGGTGGTGATGTACCACTCGATCGCCGACACCACGGATGATCCGTACCGGGTGACGGTCTCTCCCGTCCGCTTCGCGCGGCAGCTGCACTGGCTGAAC
This sequence comes from Streptomyces sp. NPDC059567, assembly GCF_042735655.1. NCBI lineage: Bacteria > Bacillati > Actinomycetota > Actinomycetes > Kitasatosporales > Streptomycetaceae > Streptomyces > Streptomyces sp. NPDC059567. Next base: position 87,387 of record NZ_JBHWBS010000017.1, read on the forward strand.
GACCGGGGGCTGCGCGGCGTGTCCGTGCGCGAGCTGCTCGCCGCGACCGCCGCAGGCCGGGGCAGGGGGCTCGTCGGCCTCACCTTCGACGACGGGTACGCCGACTTCCTCGAATCGGCCCTCCCGCTGCTGCGCCGCCACGACTTCACCGCCACCGTCTACGTCCTGGCCGGCCGCCTCGGCGGCGAGAACGCCTGGGACGCCGACGGCCCGCGCAAGCCGCTGCTGACGGAGGACGGGGTCCTGCGCGTGGCCGAGGCCGGCATGGAGATCGGTTCGCACGGGCTGCGGCACGTCTCCCTCCCCGCCCTCGACGACGAGGCCCTCGCCGAGGAGACCCGGCGCAGCCGCGACCTCCTGGAGGACATCACCGGCACGACGGTGGACGGCTTCTGCTACCCGTACGGGGACGTCGACGCCCGTTCGGTCCAGGCGGTGCGCGACGCGGGCTACCGCTACGGCTGCGCCATCTCCCCCGGCCCGCTGACCTGTGCCCACGCGCTGCCCCGGATCCACGTCGGCGAGCAGGACACCTCCTGGCGGCTCACCGCCAAGCGCGTCCTGCACCCGCTGCGCCGCCGGCCCACGGCCCCGGTCCCCGCACCGGTCCTGCCGGCCGGGGCGGAGGTCTCATGAAGGTCCTGCACATCATCACCGGTCTCGGGATCGGCGGCGCCGAGCAGCAACTCCGGCTGCTGCTGCGCCATCTGCCGGTACGGAGCGAGGTCGTCACGCTCACCAACCCGGGCACCGTCGCGAACGGCATCGTGGCCGACGGCGTGCCGGTCGTCCATCTCGGCATGACCGGCAACCGGGACCTCGGCGCGCTGCCCCGGCTCGCGGGGATCGTCCGCCGGGGCCGCTACGACCTCGTCCACACCCACCTGTACCGGGCCTGTGTGTACGGCAGGATCGCCGCCCGGCTCGCCGGGGTCCGCGCGGTCCTCGCCACCGAACACTCCCTCGGCGACACCCAGATCGAGGGCAGGCCGCTCTCCGCCGGCACCCGGGCCCTCTACCGGGCCACCGAGCGGCTCGGCACCTCCACGGTCGCGGTCTCGCCCAGCGTCGCCCGTCGGCTGGAGAAGTGGGGCGTGGCCCCCTCCCGTATCCATGTCGTCCCGAACGGCATCGAGCGGGACCGGTTCGGCCATGACGAGGACGTGCGGCGGATGACGAGGAAGGTGCTCGGGCTGCCGCAGGACGCCTTCGTCGTCGGCGGAGTGGGGCGGCTCGCGCCGGGGAAGCGCTTCGACCGGCTCGTCCGTGCGGTCGCGGCCGTGCCGGAGGCGCGGCTGCTGCTGGTCGGGGAGGGCGAGGAGCGCGAGCGGCTGCTCGCCGTGGCGCGGGAGTGCGGGGCGGGCGACCGGGTCCTCCTCGCGGGCGCCTGCGAGGACCCGCCGTCCGTGACGTCCGCCGGTCCCGGCCTGCCCTCGCTCCTCGCGGCGATGGACGCCTTCGTCTCCACCTCCCCCGACGAGTCCTTCGGGCTCGCGGTCGTCGAGGCGCTCGCAGCCGGCCTTCCGGTGCTCTACGTGGCCTGCCCGGCGATCGACGACCTGCCGCCGGACGCGGCTCCGGGGGCGCGACGGATCGGCCCGTCCGTACCCGAACTGGTCTCGGCGTTGCGCGGCATCCGGGACGCCCGCCTCGCCCGGCTGCCGCAGCCCGAGGCCGCGCGCCGCTACGACATCGCGCACAGCGCCCAGCAGTTGATGTCCCTCTACGAACAGGCCGTCCACGGCACCCCTCTCCTCACGAAGTGAGACACCCATGAGCCCCAGCTCAAGCTCCAGCCCCAGTTCCATGAGCCCCCTGAGTCCCAGCCCGCTCTCCCGACCACGGTCGCCCCTCATGAAGGCGCTGCGCACCCCCCGCCGATCGTGGGTGCTGCCCGCCTCCGTGCTGATCGGCGCCACGCTCGGCGGCGGGTACGGGGCGCTGAAGGCACCCGAGTACGCGGCGACGAGCTACGTCATCGTGGTCCCCGGCGAGAAGTCCGACCCGGCGGCCGCGCTCGGCTTCGCCCAGGCGTACGGGCGGGTCGCCACCGACATCGCGGTGACCGGCGACGCACAGGTGTGGGCCGGGGTCTCCGCCCAGACCCTGCGGTCGAGCGTGCAGGCGGCGACCTCGCCGGACGCGCCGATGATCTCCATCACGGCGCGGGCGGCGAAGCCGGGCCGGGCCGTCTCGATGGCGGACGGTGTCGCCCGCGCGCTGGTCCTCAACAGCTCGCACGTCGCCGGGAGCACGGGCGTGAAGGTCGTCCAGTTCTCCCGGGCGACCCGGCCGGTGGCCCCGGTCTCGCCCTCCGCCCCGCTGTCCGCGCTGGTCGGCGGCTGCGCGGGCGGTCTGCTGGGCGGTCTGGTGCTGCTGGTGCGGCCCAAGCGCGCGGGACGTACGGAGAGCGGGGCGGAGGCGCGTTCGGAGGTACGTGCCGAGGCAGGGAACTCCCGGCAGACCTCGTCCGCCGCCGTTCCCGGCCCGGCGGGCGCCCAGCACCAGCCGGAACCGGAGGCGGTGTGAACCTGAGCGGGCTGAGCACGCATATCTGCCGGGACGGCGAGGAGTTCGGCCGGCTCGGCGAGCGCTGGGCGTCGCTGTACGCCCGCTGTTCCACGGCCACCCCGTTCCAGTCCCACTCCTGGCTGCACTCCTGGTGGGTGTCGTACGGCCGGCCGGGGGCGCTGCGCGTGGTCCTCGTACGGCGGCAGGACGGCGAACTGGTCGCGGCGGCACCACTGATGCGGGCCCACGGCCCGCTCCCGGTCCTCACCCCGCTCGGCGGCTCGATCACGGACTTCACCGACGTCCTGCTGGACGACGCGTGCCCCGAGGCGGCGCCCGCGTTGGCCGTGGCACTGGCCCGGGCGGCACGCGGCGCGGTGGTCGACCTGCGCGAGGTACGCCCCGGGGCGGCCGCCGAGCGGGTCTTCGCCCGCTGGCGGGGCCCGCGCCGGCGGCTGGCCGACTCGCTCTGCCTGGAGCTGCCCGCGGTGCCGATGGACGCCCTGCTCGAACGGATTCCGTCGAACAAGGCCCAGCGCGTGCGCGCCAAGCTGCGCAAGCTGGACGCGCTCGGCATCGACGAGCGCGTCGTGCCCGGCGAGGAGGTGCCCGCCGCCCTCGACCGGCTGCTGAGACTTCATCAGCTCCAGTGGCAGGGGCGGGGCGTGACCGTCGAGCACACCAGCGACCGGTTCGCGCAGCATCTGGCGCGGGCGGTGCGGCCGATGGTCGAGCGCGGGGACGCCCGGGTGACCGAGTTCCGGCTCGCGGGCGACGTCGTGGCGGCCGATCTGACGCTGATGTCGCCGCGGCTCGCGGGCGGCTATCTGTACGGCGCCGATCCGGTGCTGCGCGCGCGGAAGATCGACGTGGCGACGATGCTGCTGCGCCACGGGGCGCGGGAGACGAGTGCGAGCGGGCGGGCGACGCTGAGCATGTTGCGCGGCACCGAACCGTACAAGCAGCACTGGCGTCCGGAGACCGTTCCCAACCAGCGGCTGATGCTGGCGGGGCGGGGTGCGGCCCCGGTGCTGTGGCTGTGGGCGGGTGCGGCGGACGGACGGCGCTGGGCGGCCCGGCAGGCGCGGGAGCGGGCCTGGGTGGGGCGGGCGCTCGGACGGCTGCCGGGACGGGCGAACGGCGGAGGAGGATGAGTTCCTCCGCCGCCGCGGGGTCCGGCCGGGTCCTTCGGTGATCAGAAGGGCCAGGAGTCGCTGTCGAGGATGTCCTCCCAGCTGTCGTTGGTGTCGGCGTCGTCGTCCATCAGGCTTTGCTTCCAGTCGACCTTGGGCACGCAGACCGGGCCGCCGATCCAGCTCTCCACCCACGAACCGAGGTTCACGGTCCAACAGTTCGGCGCGGGCTTGGGAAGCTCGGGCTTCGGCACCGGCTTGGTCGGGACTTCCGGCTTCGGCACCGGCTTCGTCGGAACCTCGGGCTTCGGCACCGGCTTCGTCGGAACCTCGGGCTTCGGCTCGGGCAGGGTCGGGACCTCCGGCTTGGGCACCGGCAGGGTCGGAACCTCCGGCTTGGGCACCGGCAGGGTCGGAACCTCCGGCTTCGGCACCGGCAAGGTCGGAACCTCCGGCTTCGGCTCGGGCAGCGTCGGAACCTCCGGCTTCGGCACCGGCAAGGTCGGAACCTCCGGCTTCGGCACCGGCTTCGTCGGAACCTCCGGCTTCGGCACCGGCTTCGTCGGAACCTCCGGCTTCGGCACCGGCAAGGTCGGGACTTCCGGCTTCGGTTCCGGCAGGGTCGGAACCTCGGGCTTCGGCTCGGGCAGCGTCGGAACCTCCGGCTTCGGCACCGGCAAGGTCGGAACCTCGGGCTTCGGCACCGGTTTCGTCGGAACCTCCGGCTTCGGCACCGGCAGCGTCGGAACCTCCGGCTTCGGCACCGGCAAGGTCGGGACTTCCGGCTTCGGCACCGGCTTCGTCGGAACCTCCGGCTTCGGCACCGGCAGCGTCGGAACCTCGGGCTCGGTGGGCAGCTCCGGCACCTCAGGCTCCACCGGCACCCCAGGCTCGACCGGAATCTCAGGCTCCACCGGCACCTCGGGCTCGACCGGGATCTCCGGTTCGACCGGCACCTCGGGCTCCGTCGGGAGCTCGGGCTCGATCGGTACCTCCGGCACCTCCGGCACCACGCCGTACAGCATCTGCCGGAACACCTTCGCCGACTTCGGATTGTCGTCGCACTGCCAGACGCCGTGCGGGCAGTAGTCGGTGATCGTGTGATACAGCGGCTTGTGCTTGTTCATCCATTCGAGCATCCGCCGCATGTACGTGACGTTGTCGCCGTTCCGGAAGAGCCCCCATTCCGGATAGGAGATCTCCTTGCCGTGCTCGGCGGCGAAATCCACCTGCTTCTGCAGCCCGTACGGTTCGCTGATGTGCTGGTCGAAACTGGCACCCGGCGGCTGGTCGTACGAGTCCATGCCGATGATGTCGACGACGCTGTCACCCGGATAGCATTCCGTCCACGGAATGGCGTCCCGCCCCCGGCTCGGGTTGAAGTCGAAGCGGAACTCCTGTCCCGGAACGGATCGCATGGCGGTGACGATCCGATTCCAGTACTTCTTCCACGACTTGGGATCGGGTGCGCACCGGTGCGTGTACGTGGTGCCGTTCATCTCCCAGCCGAGGACGATGACGGTGTCGGCCGCGTTCAGGTCGACCAGGCGCTTCGCCAGGGTCCGGAAGTGGTGGTCGTAGTACCCCGCCGCTCCGAGCTGGAGCTGGCGGCGGACCTCGCGGTCGGAGACGCCGGCCTCGTTCCGCTCCAGCATCGGCACGTTCAGCACGAACAGCCGGTCGGTCTGCTCGTTGCGCCAGTCCGCCCAGGCGTTCAGGAAGCCCGGAGCGCCTTCGATGTTCGACCAGCGATCCCCCGGGAGGTAGGTGTGGCCGACGCGGAGCTCCCGCCCGCCGAGCCATCGCTCCAACTGGCCGATCCGGCCGACGCCGACGGGTCCGGATGCGAGAAACGCGCCCATTGCCGTGGACAGAGTCGGTTCGGGGTCCCGTGTCGTTACGGATTCGGCGGCGTGAGCTGGAGAGGACAGCACGACTGAACCTGAGGCAAGGAGACCTGCGGTGAACACCCCCAGCCACACACTCGAAGTCTTCCGCTTTCGGTGGGCCATGGCCACTCCTTCACGATTCGCGCCGCTTGATGGTCCGTCAGTCGGATACTCCGAAAGTATTCCTAATGAGCCGACCGTGAACGCAGCAGCGATCTGATCAGTAGTCCATTGGTGTATTTCATCGCCCAGTTGGGGCACTCGAGATGAAGGAATGGCGTGCCGAGCTTTGACACCCGCGTCCCCGCAGTCCTCGTGCGGCTCGATCGGAACCCTTTTCATCACGGCACGCTCGGCGCCGCGCGCTCCCTGGGAAGAGCGGGAATCCCGGTCCACGCGGTCCTCGAATCGCTCACGAGCCCCGCCGCCCGCTCCCGGTACGTCCACGGTGTCCACCTCCGCCCGGACACCACCTCGCCCGACGACGAGGCCGACGCCCTCGCCCGGCGGCTCCTGCGGCTCGCCGAGGAGGTGCGGGCGCCCGCGCTCCTCGTTCCGCTGGACGACATCAGCGCCCTGGCACTGGCCGCGCACCGCACCGAACTGACGGACCGGTACCTCCTGCCCGACCAGTCCTCGGAGCAGCTCGTCCGCGTCGCCGACAAGGCCGAACTCGCCGAGACCTGTCGCGCCCTGTCCCTCCCCCACCCCCGTACCGAAATCCCCACGAGCGCCGACGAGGCGGCCGTCATGGCCTGGTCGCTCGGACTGCCGGTCGTGACCAAGTGGAGCCGCCCCTGGCTGCTTCCGCCCGGGACGGGGCTGCGCAGCACCTCGATCGCGCGTTCACTGGCCGAGGTGCGCGCGCTGTTCGCCCGCACCGGGGAGGCGGGCAGCAGGCTGCTGCTCCAGCGGCTCCTGCCTCCCGGTCGGGATCTGGACTGGTTCTGCCACGGGTACGCGGACTCCGACGGCGGCTGCGCGGCCCGGGCCACCGGGCTCAAGGAGCGGTCGTGGCCGGACGGGGCCGGGCTCACGGCCGTCGGCCGCTGGGCGGCGAACCCGATGGTCGAGCGGATGACCGGCGACCTGCTGGCCGCGCTCGGCTACCGGGGCGTGTTCGACCTGGACTTCCGGCTCGACCGCTCCACCGGCGCGTACCACCTGCTCGACTTCAACCCCCGCCCCGGCGCCCAGTTCCGGCTCTTCGCCGACGGGGACGGCCTCGATGTCGTCCGCGCGATGCACCTGGACCTGACCGGGCGTCCGGTCCCGGCGCACACCCCCGCGTACGGACGCCGCTTCGTGGTCGAGAACTACGCGGCGCTGTCCGTGCTCGCCTCGCCCCGCCGCCGGTACGCCACGGAGCCCGACGCCCCGCACGCGGGCACGGAGACGGCCTGGTTCGCCGCCGACGATCCGGCCCCCACGCTCTCGATGGCCCGCGCCTGGCTCCTGCACGTCCTGCGCAAGGGCCTGGTGACGTTCCGTCGACTCCTCCGGTCCGGCCGCCCACGCGGTGCGACCGTCGTGTCGCCACCGGCGGCCCGTACCCCCTCCAGCCAGATGAACCGACGTTGAGGACGGAAGGCACGATGTACGACCTGGTCATTGTCGGAGCCGGACCCTATGGACTGTCCGTGGCCGCCCATGCGGCCGCCCACGGGCTGAACCTGCGGACCTTCGGCCGCCCGATGGAGTCCTGGCATGCCATGCCCTCGGGCATGTTCCTGAAGTCCGAGCCCTGGGCCTCCCATCTCTCCGACCCGGCCGGCGCGTACGGGCTCGACGCCTACGCGATCACCCGGGGCGTCCGCGCCGAGCACGGAGTCCCCCTGCCGGTCGGCTTCTTCGCCGCGTACGGCGACTGGTTCGCCCGACAGGCCGTCCCCGCGCTCGACGAGCGCCTGATCGCCTCCGTCGCACCGCGCGCCGAGGGGTTCGAGGTGGTCACGGAGGACGGCGAGACCCTCCGTACGCGGACCGTGGCGCTGGCCGTCGGTGTCCTGCCGTTCATGGAGATCCCCGGGCCCCTGCGCGGACTTCCGCGCCGGTACGTCACCCACAGCAGCCACCACGGGGAGCTGGACGGCTTCGCCGGTCGCGACGTCACCGTCGTCGGCGCCGGCCAGGCCGCCCTGGAGACGGCCGTGATCCTCACCGAACAGGGGGCGGACGTCCGGATCCTCGCCCGCTCGGACCGGCTGAACTGGAACACCCTCCCGCCCGCCCTCGACCGCGGTCCGTGGCAGTCGCTGCGCGCCCCGCACACGGGCCTGGGCTGCGGCTGGCACAACCGGCTGTACGCGGAGACTCCCGGGCTCTTCCGGCGGCTGCCGGCCCCCACCCGCGAGCGCATCTTCGACTCGGCGCTCGGCCCGGCGGGCGCGTGGTGGCTGCGCGAAAGGTTCGCCGCGGTGGGCGACGTACGCCTCGGGCGGCACATCGTGTCGGCGGCCCCCACCGGGGACGACCGGCTGCGGCTGGAGGTGGCCGGGCCGGAGGGGACGACCGTCCTGGAGACCGACCATGTCATCGCGGCGACCGGGTTCGCGCCGAGCCTGGCGCGGGCGGAGGTGCTGGAGCCCGAGCTACGCGGATCGCTGCGTACGGTCGGCACGGGCGGGGCGCCGGAGGTGGGGGCGCTGTTCGAGTCCTCGCGGCCCGGTCTGTTCCTCGCGGGACTGCTGACGGCTCCGTCGTACGGCCCGTCGATGCGGTTCGTGTTCGGCGCCGACTACACGGCGGGGCGCCTTGTGCGGGGCGTACGGCAGCGGTTGCGGGCGAACGCGCGCGGCACGGTCGGTCGTCCGCGTACGGGCGACGAGCGGACGCCGGCCGGCCGGGCATGACGAAGGGCGGGGGGGGGGCGGCGGGGGGGGGGCCCCCCCCGCGCGGCGCGCGCAGGCTGGCGGGCGCGGGGTTTGGCGCGCGCAGGGTGTGTGATAGAATGGGGGGCTCC